>CAZMIQ010000014.1:0-17167 GCA_964566525.1 uncultured Pseudomonadales bacterium
GTTTGTAAGAATTGTTCTGGCTCTAAAATTGAGCGATCTACATGAGATTCAGCTGCAAAGTGGACCACTAAGTCGATGTCAGGCATCACCTTTTCCACTAAGTTTTTATCCCTAATATCTCCTTGAATAAATTTATAATTACTAGCGTTCACCACCGTTCTTAAATTTTCAGTATTACCAGCATAAGTTAAAGCATCCAAATTCACAATTTGATCATTAGGGTATTTTTTTACCCAATGCAAAACAAAATTACTGCCAATAAAACCAGCTCCCCCAGTAACTAAAATATTTTTTGACATCAATTAACCCCTTCTAGTGTAGTTATTTTTTCTTCCAATTTTTCAAGCTTGACTGCTAAATAACCAGCCGTAAAAGCTAAGCATATTATACCAAACAATAAGATATAAATAAGCCCTTTTCTTATCTCTTCTGTTTTAGACAAAGTTTTTTTTATTCTCAATACATTAATTATTTGTAACCACTCTGTTTTTTTCATACTTTTTTACTTTGTATTTGTCTCACCTTAATTAATATTTCCCTTCTTTCGGCTTCTTCCTCAGCCGACAGCTCTTCGATTTCATCAAGAGTAGCCAATCGATTTTGCAATTCGGTAATTTGCTGTTTTTGTTTTTCTTTATTTAATTCTAATACAATTTTTTGCCACTCAGACTGTAATTCAGTTTTACTGAGAAAATCAACAAAGTTTTTATTTAAAAATAAAAGCGCAATTTTTTCTTGATAGTCTGCTGGCAAGTAACTCTTAAAACTTTTCAAACTACGGTTAGTATATTTTGTTTGATAATTGCGATAATAATCACTCAATTGTTTTAAAGTTTGATTTTGCCATTGAGCTTTAATTATAAAATCTCCCGCCTCTATTTTGGAATTATCATTGTCCAAGCAATGTAAAAATAAAAACCAAATATATGCTTCCAACATTGCCATTTTAGAAATTTTTTTCTTTTTTACTGACTTTTTTTGCTCTTTAATTGGTGTTTTACCCAAACTCTGCCATTTTTCTAAATCATGACGAACATCATTAACTTTCTGTTTCAACGCTTGAGCTAGTTTTTTTAAATAATATTCATACTCTAATTTATTATCTATTAAGGCAAAAACTTCGGCTAGTTCTTGCACTGCTGCTTTTTGATCATCAATTTTGTCCAAATTGTATTTTTTTAAAATTACACTTAAAAAAAACTCATAAACGCTTACTGCTCCTTTTACTTTTTCACGCCAAGTCGCTGGTTCTTTTTGCGCTAACTCATCTGGATCTTTACCTTCCTCAATCATCACGATTTTCAATTCAATGCTCAATTCTCTTAAAGTTTTAATAGCTTTTTTTGTGGCTTCTATGCCAGCTTTATCAGCATCTAAGGCTAAAGCTACTTTTTTTACAAATCTGCTTATTAATTTAGCATGATCAAGTGTCAAAGCTGAACCTTTAATCGCTGCCACATTATCCACTTTCGCTTGCACGCTCGATAGCATGTCAAATTCTCCTTCGACAATCAAAATTTCACCCGCCTTTTTAATTTCTTGGTTTAGTTCATGAAAGCCATAAAGCATTTTGCCTTTATGATAAATCATTGTTTCGGGCGAATTAAGATATTTAGCCTCTTTCTTATCGTCGCTCATTATTCTTCCAGAAAAGCCAACAATTTGACCACGGTGATTTTTTAAAGGGAAAATTAAGCGATGACGAAAACGATCATACATCCTCCCAGTTTCTTTTTTAATTGTCATCCCGCTTGCCGCCAATTCATCACTAGTATAGCCTTTTTTTATTAGCATTTCGGTCAACTCATTCCATTTATCTTTAGCTGCACCCAAGTGAAATAAATTTATTGTACCGGCATTAATTTTTCTTTTTTGTAGATAATTCCTAACAAGCTGGCATTCTGGAGAGTTTTTCAAATTATCTTGAAAATAGTCAGCTGACAGTTCCATAATTTCTAACAATCTTTCTCTTAGTTTATCATTAGGATCATAATTTTGTTGTTCGAGAACTATTCCCGCTCTTTTTGCCAAACTCTCTAATGCTTCTTTAAAGGTTAGTCCTTCATATTTTTGTAGAAAGTTGAATACATCTCCATGCTCACCACAGCCGAAGCATTTATAAAAATTCATCTGTTCATTGACAAAAAAACTTGGGCTTTTTTCATGATGAAAAGGACACAAGCCTTTATAATAATTGCCAGCAGGAGTCAATTTAACTTTCTCCCCAATTATTTCTACAATCGAGAGACTATCTTTAATATCTTGTATTTGTGACATAAAAATTAACTTCCATGAGCTAAAGCAACACCATAAACCTTTTCAAATCCTTCCTGCTTGAGTACTTTTCCAGCCTGATTAATCGTCGCTCCAGTAGTAATAACATCATCAATAATTAGAATTTTAATTTTTCTATTTAATTTATTAGCTATTTTTTTTTGAATCACAAAAATATCTTTACTTTTTTCCAATCTTTCATTTTTGTCAATGCTTAAAGCCTGCTTTTCTTGATATATGGTTCTTTTTAATAATGGCAGGCAAGGCACATTTATTTTTTCTGCTAAGAATTGCGCTATCAGTTTTGCCTGATTATATCCTCGATCATTTAGTCTTCGTCGGTGAATCGGTATATAAGTTATAACATCAACTTTATCAATCACCAGAAATTGATATAGCCAAAACCCTAAAGTTTCATATAAATCTCTCACTCCTTTATATTTATATTGATGAATGATTTTTTTTATTGACCCATCATAGGCAAACAAAGCTTTTACTTTGTCAAGAAAAACTTCACTTTTTTTCTCATTTAGTTCATTTATGTCTTCAGTTATATCAGAGTTTCGCAAGAAAAATAATTGCTGATAACATTTTTCGCACCAAAACTCACCCATTTTTCCACAGTTAAGACAAAAACGAGGATAGATTAAATCTAATATCCAATCAAACTTTAATTTCATTCTTTTCTAATTTTTCCAAAGAAATTTTCGCTTTTTTGCACACATTTCTAATTGCTACATACATGTCAATATTTTTTTCTTCAATAAAAAGATCTTTACCTTTTCTATCAATTTTAATTTTGGCTATAAAAATTTTGCCTTCTTTCTTGCCTGCACAGTCCAAAAAAAAATCAACTTTTTCCAATTGTGCATCGCGATTAGAAATTTTTTTACCATATTTCTCACAAGTGTCTTTTAAAGCTTGAGTTAAATCAAAACCCTTAGTTTGAATCAAGATCTGAGTCATTAGACCCCTTTCTAAATATCTTCTCACTAATATTTAAATTACTCTTCAACAGCATTATAACACACAAAAACTCAAAAATTATATTTGCTCAATCGATATTTAAATTAATAAAAAACTTCCCAAAGGAAGATTTTTATTTTTTTAACCTTTTTTTAAATTGTTTCCAATCTCATTATTTTGGGTTGTTTCATCCATTCTGGTACATTAAGCAATAAGTCAGGTCTATACAAGACTGTTATTCCAGGATTGTCTTTATTATAATTTTGATAACTAGTTGACCCGGGTTCGCCAGAACAGCCTTTAAAATTACGATTTAATACCATATCGTTTTGCCATGATGCAAAAGTGCCAGCCATGATTAATTTTTTGTCACAAGCACTGTCACGATTAAAAATGTCATTCGCGGGTTTGGAATTGATATTGATTCTATCAGCTACATATAGACCTTGAATATGAGCATTACTTGACGATGCACAAGTATTACTTGTACTAATTTCGCTTCCCACTTCTTCACTGATATTGATATTATTTTGCACTATAAAAGCTAAAAAGCTACCATTCGGCACTTCAATTTTGGTATTCGCTTGAATTTCCAAATTCCCTTGTACAAAAACTACCTGTTTCCCAGTGGCTCTTAAATTACCACTCGCAATAAAGTTTCCAACTTGTTTACATGTTTGATCGCCGCTATTAGGGAGACTATTATTGCAATTTGGCAAACTATCATAATTTACTAGCTTAGAAAAATAAGCAAAGTCATTGGCAGTTTCAGTTCTCGATCTACTATCGAAAGCTGGATAGGCTCCCACATTGCTATTTGGTCTCTGAGTACGATAAGTTGCCGAAGTTAATGAAGAGCCAGCGTCGATATTAGTCATCTGTAACCCAGCTTGATTATTTTTTTCATCTCCACAGGTATTGTTGTCTGAACGTATATGATAGGCACTGCATTTTTCATCATTATTGCAGTAATTTTTAATTTCATTCTCTAAACTAATATTAATAGCTGAATTTATAATCTCATTCGCCGCATATAAATTAGCACTGGCAGTTTGCCACCATAAGTTTGCTGTTTCTTCATACCTTCCACACCGATAGCCAGTAGCACCATCAGCTTTTTTATTCTCATCTGAATCTGGAATAAAAAACTCATTAAATCTGCTTGGATTATACGCTTCTCTAAAACCAACTATCTCATCTCTATATATTTCACTACAATTTTTCATTCTATAGCAGAATTCACCATTAGTATGACAGCCTCCAGTATTTGGGCTTGGAGTTGCCGCCACGATTTCACATTCATAGTTTCCACCTAATTCACCTTTGTTGCTTGGAGAACTGCACTTATTATTTGCTTCATCTCTAGTAGTTGCTTTTTGAAATCCTGTTGGACAGGTTGGCGGACTACAAGCCGCACTTTTATCGCCACAACTCCCGCCACAACCATCGTTGCCACACTCAATCAAATAAGTTCCATATCCTAGGTCAGAAGCATTTGGACAAAAACAAGAAGGTGTACAGGGAGGGGGAGCAGGCGGCTCATATGGATCAGGATCATCTCCTGGACCACTAGGACAATAGGCTGAATTGCAACTACAGATCAAAGCACAACAACAACTTACTCCAGGAGGAGCTCCCGGACCACAACAGGAAAAAACACAAGAAACATTAACTATAAAAAAAAACAAACAAAAAGCTATTGACCTAATAAATATATTTTTTAATTTCATATTTTTATTGCTTTCATTTTAATAACAATCCAGCAAGCAATGCATTTATTTCAACATTAATATATAAATTTCCGAAAGGATCATCATAGTTAAATTCTTCTTTAGTTGAATAAGCATATCCAGGCCAAAATAAACCCAATTTATATTTTTTATTATTTTGTATAATATTTTCGTAAAGATTGCTTTGACTTATAGTTGTATTATTTAATAATTCTTTAACCACAAAACAAGGCAATAAATTCTTACTAAAAAGTTCAGTATTCAAATCAGTTTTTAACTGATCGATCTTTAAAGAATTGTCGTAGTTTACCTTATAATAATTAACATTCTCATATAATAAGCATTTATCAAGCTCGCTATAATTTTGATTTTGCATTAAATAATAACTTAATACCTCTTTCATCAAAATTAAATAGTCAATTTGGTTTGCACTATCGCTTTCATCAAAATAATTATCTATTCTCGCCGCCGCCGCTCTATCAACTATGGCAAAATTTTCTCTAGTTATGAACTTTTCTCGACCAGTAATAGCGATAGAATTAATTTTATTTTCATTTAATTTCTGTTTATTCTCTATTTTTTTAATCAGTTCACTTACTTCTTTTTTCAATGTTTCCTTTTCAAAAATTATTCTTTGATTATCAGATAGCAATTCAGAATTATCGGGTCTAACAAAATTATTTGTTTCAATATCTTCAGGTAAGTCATCAAACTTTAAAAAAACTAAAGGCACACGCTTATTTTGGCTATAAAAAACCAAACTTTGTGGATGTATTTCAAAATAATTATTATTGCAAATTTTCTTAGCTTTTTTCTTATATTCTTCATCAATATGAGGTGATTTGATTATTTCTTCCATCAATACACAATTAAAACTATGTGTTTGCATGTCTAAATCACTATTTTCTATAACACGATTTATCAAGTTGTCTAAATCTTTATAAACCATTTTTAATTGATTATCATCGAAAGAGCGTAAATAGTTTCTATATCTTGCCCAAATAACTGGAATTGAATATCTTTGACTTGAATAAGCCGATATTAAATTTTTATTTCTTGTTGCGATTAATTGACTAATATTATTATTTAACTGCCAGTCACAATTATTATTCTTTAAATTGTAACATTGACGTATCCCACCATAAAAACCATAATCATCTTTTTGTGACTCTAAATGATCCAAAATTTTTTGTGCAAAATCGACATAATTATAATCCTCATTTTCATTTTTTAAGTCAGTTTTTTTTACGTCATCATTAAAACTTTCCAATTTATCATCATTTGATTTGACTATAAGTAAGCGTATATATATTAAAAAAAGCACTAAGCTACCAAAAAATAAAAAAATAATTAATAACTGTTGAGTAGCTTTTTTCATAAGTTAATTTTATAATATATCCAAGTTAATGTCAATAGCCAGAATTAACCAAATTAGCATTTTCAATTCAACTAACAGGGTTGACAATCTATCATCTTTCTTATAAAATAAAAGCCTATGAAACAATTTACACAACAAAACCCAGTGGCCTATTTTAGTGCAGAGTTTGCAGTTGATTCTTCTCTTCCAATTTATGCAGGCGGACTCGGTGTCTTAGCCGGCGACATTTTAAAAGAAGCTGCTGATTTACAAATTAATATGACCGGTATTGGTTTATTATATAAGGGTGAAGAAGCTAGGCAAGTTATCACCCCTGAAGGCAATCAAGTAGAGACCAACATTGATTATGTTCCTGAAGAGAGAGGCTTAGAACTTATCAAAGATATTACTGGTCAGACTTTATATGTTAAAGTTCATCTCACTCAAGTCGATATTTGGTTGCAAATCTGGCGTAAAAAAATTGGAGATACAGTCGATTTGTATTTACTCGATCCAGACAATCCTCTTAATCATTCTCATGAACGCCGCCAAGCATGGGCAATTTATGCTGGCACTCAAGAAGAAATCATTAAACAACAATTAATTTTAGGTATTGGTGGAGTTAAGGCTCTTGAAGCGATGAAAATTGAACCAGAGCTTTATCACGTTAATGAAGGCCGTCCAAGTTTTCTACACTGGCAGCTTATCCGCCAATATATGGATAAACAGGGTTTAAATTATCAGCGAGCCGTCAAAAAAGCCAAAGACATGACAGTTTATACCAATCACACCGTGGTTAAAGCCGGCAATCAGACTTATGATTTAGATTTAATGAAAGCTTATACTAAATACTATAGCGAGAAAATGGACCTCACTGTTGATCAATTACTCAAAGATGGAGTCGACAAACAGGGACGTTTCGACGTGACTCAATTTGCTCTCAATACCTCAAGTAAGGCTTCTGCCGTCAGTGCTCCTCATTATCAAATATGTCTTAAAAACTGGCCCAAATACAATTGGTTTCAAGCCACCAACGGCGTTCATTTCCCTACTTGGGTAGATCACCGCCTTCAAGACGAATCGATTACTAATGAGCAATTATGGCAATATCATCAAGAAAATAAACAAAATACTCAAAGATTAGTTTATGAGCGCACCGGCTTTAACTACGACAGCAACTGTTTAGTAATCACTTGGGCTAGACGCTTTGCTACCTATAAGCAACCAGATCTTGTTTTTAAAGATATTGAAAAAATCCAACAAATTCTTTTATCTACTGCTCGTCCTGTGCAATTATTAATTGCCGGCAAAGCCCACGTTTTCGATCTTAAAGCTAAACAAATCATTAGGGAGTTGATTGGCTATATGTCTCAAGAATTAAGAAATCATGCTTTATTTATTCCCAATTATGATATGGAGCTTGGCGCGGCTCTTACTAGAGGGAGTGACGTTTGGCTAAATACTCCAATTGTTGGCGAAGAGGCCAGCGGCACCAGCGGCATGAAAGCTATTGGCAATGGTGTTTTGCAATTAACTACTGTTGATGGTTGGACGGCTGAGATTGATTGGTCAGATGAAAGCACCGGCTGGGCTCTAGCTAGCAAAAATACTAGTGAAGATTTTTATCAGACGATGAACGAAAAAGTCCTACCCACTTTCTATCAAAGAGATGATCAAAATTTGCCAATTAAATGGCTTGATATGATGAGAAAATCTATCAATTTATCCAAAAATTATGCCGCCACTCGTATGCTTGAAGATTATTCGACCAAGTTATATCAAGAAAACTAAACATATCTTATCAAACCATCGCGTTCATGTAGTATAATACTTACCATGGATAATCACTTCTATATTACTACTACTTTGCCTTATGTCAATGCCAAACCTCATCTTGGTTTCGCGTGGGAAATTTTAACGGCAGATTTTATTGCCCGATATCAGCGTTTACAAGGGAAAAAAGTTATTTTTAATACTGGCACCGATGAGCATGGTCAGAAGATTATGCAACAAGCCGTCCAAAATAATCTTAGTCCTCAAGCTTATGTTGACCAATTATCGCGCAATTTCCGTGATTTAACCTCACTGCTTTCTATTAGTAATACCAATTTTATCAGGACCACCGACTCGCAGCATCTCATTGCCGCCGAGCATTTTTGGAATCTGTGTCTCAAAAATGTCGACATTTATCGTAAAAAATATCAAGTTAAATATTGCGTCGGCTGTGAGCTAGAAAAAACCGATAGCGAATTGGTAGACGGTCATTGTCCACTTCATCCGAATCAAGAATTAGAATTCAGAGCCGAAGAAAATTATTTTTTTCGTTTTTCTCGCTATCAAGAAAAACTGTTAAAGTTTTATCAAGACAATCCTAATTTTGTTTTAGGGGCAGGAAAAATGTCAGAAATCATTAGTTTTGTCAAAAGTGGTTTACAAGATTTTAGCATTAGTCGTTTGAAAGAAAAAATGTCTTGGGGAATTCCAGTCCCTCACGATTCAGCCCAAGTAATGTATGTTTGGTTTGACGCTCTCATCAACTATATTTCCACTCTAGGCTGGCCCAATCAAGAAACTGATTATCAACAATTTTGGCCAGGAATTCAAATCTGTGGCAAGGATAATTTAAGGCAGCAGTCAGCCATGTGGCAAGCCATGCTTTTTTCTGCCCAATTGCCATCATCACGGCAAATTCTAGTTAATGGCTTCATCACTGTCAATGGTCAAAAAATGAGCAAAAGCCTTGGTAATGTCATCGACCCAAGTCAATTATTAACCAAATATGGGCTCAATGCCACCAGATTTATTATTGCTAGTTTTCCAGTGCTTAGTGGTGACGTGGATATTACCGACGCTCGTCTTCATGATTTTTATACTGCTCATCTTACCAATGGTTTAGGCAATTTATGTTCTCGCTTGGCCAAATTAGCTTCTGTAATCGACACCGATTGGCACTTATCAAAACCAACCCAAATTTCATCAACAGTTGCTCAATTTATGAATCAATTCCTTACCCATCAAGCCCTACAGTCAATCATTGAACAAGTTTCACTTTTGGATCAATCATTAAGTCGGCAAAAACCATGGCTAATTAAAGACGATCTTGAAAAAAGAGCCATTTTAACACCAATATTGCAACAATTAATGCAGCTCATATACGACTTACAGATTTTTATACCTGATTTTAGCGACAAATTACTAAATCATTTTGCCCAAAGTCGCATTAATCCATTGCAGCCTTTATTCCCCAAAATTAAATCTTAGTTTCTTATTATGCAATTATTCGACACTCATTCACATTACAACCTTGATCCAATCTATTCAAATTACATTACTTTAATGCAGCAAGCTCAGCATATTGGTATTACAAAATCTATGGTGGTTGGGACTGATTTTCATACTAGTCAAAAGGCCATTGAGCTCAAGCAAGCTCACCCAGATTTTTTTCTCGCCAGTATTGGCTTGCATCCGAGCAATATTAATGAGGAGATTGTTGCTAATTCTCAAGCACCAAATTCAATTACTAATTTGGTTAATAATATTACTAATTTAATGTCAACTTCAGAATTTGATGCTTATGGCGAGCTAGGCTTAGATTTTTTTCGCTTAGATAAAAAACAGCCAGTCTTTGAAAAAATTATGACAGCTCAATTAGATGTTTTGCGACAACAGCTTCGATTTATTGTCAACCAACCTAAAGCAGTTATCATCCATGTTCGCGACGATTTTTGTCAGCCAGAAGATCATCTAAATGCCTATCATCTTATTCTGAAAACTATTCATGAAGAAAAAGCCCAAAATTTAAAAACAATTTTTCATTGTTTTTCTGGCAATCAAGCCTATTTAGCTCAAGTTCTTACTTTACCCCAAAGTTATATTAGCTTTGCCGGCAATCTTACTTTTAAAAGTGCTCATCAGCTAAGACAATGTTTCGTTCAAGTCCCTGTTAATCGATTACTGCTGGAAACTGACTCTCCTTTTCTTAGTCCAGAACCTAAAAGAGGGCAATATTGTCAACCAAGCTTTCTCAAATGGACCGCTGAATATTCCTCTAAGCAGCTTAATGCAGATTTGTTACAAATTTATCAAAACAGCATTGGTATTTTTTCATAAAATAGGTTATAATAATCACATGCGCAAAATATTATTAATTATGAGTTTATTTTTGTTTTTACTGCAACCAGTAAGAATCATTGCTGCAGACACCGACCCTATTACCGATCCCGAACCTGGAAAAAGTACTAAAGAAAAACACCCCTGCGATCAAGTTCCCGATGGAGATAGTCGAAAAAGATGCGAAGAATGCACTGGTCCAGCCGATAATATTACTGGTTTTTGGACGGGCATTGGTTGCATTTCTACTAGTCCCGTACAAGCAGTGGGCGAATTGCTAGGTTTTATGTTCGGCGTTGGCGGTTTTTTCGTTTTCATCCAAATCATTGTTGGTGCTTTTGGGATTTTAGTTTCTCGTGGTAATCCTAAATCAGTCCAAGACGCCAGAGACAAAATAATTAATTCTGTTGTTGCGCTCCTATTTATTATCTTTTCTATCACTATTCTCGAATTAATTGGCGTCAAAATCCTTAGTATTCCAGGATTCTTTGATCGCTAGATAATTTTAATTATCTGATTCTATTTTGCTACTTGAATCTGAGACGCATGCAAAATTTCTATTTCTTCTTCATCCATTGTAATCTTATCCATTTCAAATATTTCTTTTTCATTACTCCAGCTCAAAGCACTTCGATTTCGACCACTTTCTTTCGCCTTATATAGTAATTCATCAGCTTGTAATTGCATCTGCTTCATCTCGGTCGCAGAACCGATTCTAACCCCAGCGCTAAAAGTAATTTTTTCACTTATTCTCTTTCTATCTATATTTGCATTTATATATTGATTAATATTTTTCAATACTTGTTGCAAACGATTTTGAATTTTTGTCTTGTTCTCTTCTTCAGTCAAATTATTTACTTCGTTCGTTTTTCTAATTGGTAAAACCATGCCAAATTCTTCACCCCCAAAGCGAAAAGCAAAATCATCAGCTCTTAAAATATTGCCCTCAGTTAAAGCTTTGCCAATGCTTGATAGCACTTCGTCTCCTCCGTCATGTCCATACTTGTCATTATATTTCTTGAAATGATCAAGATCAATAATTATATATGCATAGCCCAAGACTGGTTCAATCGAGTCCTTTTGATCTTCCATGACTTTTACATAATGTTTTAATGCTGCGCGATTCCACAATTTGGTTGTTTCATCCTTCATACCAGCCATAAACAAGCTATGTTCAGTTTTAACTTCTCCTAAGCTCATTTCAATGTTTTGCATATAATTATAAAAACTATCTTCAGTTACTCCTTCGAAAGTAGTTCTTAGCATTTCATTTATTCTATAACTACTTCCCTCAAGATCGCTTTCTTTACTCACTTTATCCGCATATATTTCTTCTACTCTCACCCTTTGTTTTTTTTGCTCTTCAAATTTTTGCTTAACCTTCTTTTGTAATAAAAAAACAAACAAAGAGTCTTCAATATTTAATTTTCCCCCCTCATTATTATTATTCGTTAATTCCATTAATTTTGCTTTTATTGTTTCCTCACTTAAAGCTTTCTCCCATACCGACTTGAATTTGTCAGTTATACACTCATCTTCTCCGCCATTAAAAGATTCATAGATTAAATGAGAAATGCTACATTTCGATCTTGATTTATCTTTATTTTTTTCACTTTCACCAGCGTTTAATTGATTAAAATTTTCAATTGACATATTTCAGTATCTTAAAACATTTTTTAAATAAAGTCAATAGGTTAACGTTCACCAACTATATTTTGACGTTAACGCGAATTGAAATTAAAGTCATTGACATTTTCTCTTTCTTATTATAAAATCAAACACATGAAAAAATCCACCCAACAGCTAATCATTATTATAATTACTCTCCTTTCTTTATCTGTATGTTATTTTTTATCTGGCGCCAAACCATTGACCAAAATACAAAAAATCAACAAGAATCTAGCGCTGTCGAAACTATAAATAATCAAGCTAATATCCAGCCAACAATCACTGATCCTTATTTAAAAGAAGCCAAAGATATTCTAAATCATTTTTCCGCTCATACCGATCAATATGGTTTTTATGGTCTCATGCAAGAGTGTCAAAAAAATCAAAATAAATATCAATGCCAAGTTAAAACTGAAAAAATGTTTGGTGTAGAAGAAGGAGAAGAACGAGCAGCTTGGAGAGACGGTCTCAAAGTCATTTGGGCTCGCTTTAACTATTATCAAGCCACTAATGATAGCGAAGAATTAGCTCGTTTGGAGCAAGACATTGACAATTTAATTACCAAAGTAGTTGATAATCCCAGCACTATCTTACAATCAGGAGACTTTACCTGTCTATATTTAGCTCCCATTATTGAATCCTCTGATGTTAGTCAAAAAACTCGTGACCAAGCCAAAAGACTTTGTTTAGAATCAACTATTGAATATGCGCCTACAAGTAATCTGGCTTTCTCTCAATATCAACGCCCCATCGTCGTGGTTACTGGCTATTCTGGTGATGATGAAAATTTACCGATTGTTGGCACCATGTTTGATAAGTATCCAGTAGAAATGGTTAGAGTCTACACTAAAGATGAGGTAATAGAGCAGATAAATAGAAACTTAAATCAAATTTCACAAAATAGAGATTATAAAGCATTTTCATATAGAACACCAATAACAGATCAACCAAAATTTTTTCATCGAGAAGTAGCCGCGGCTATTGATTTAATTTTTAAAATGAATTTAGCCCTAAAAGAAAATAAAATCGACGCCTATAATTTGGCTGAAATTGAATACTTGCTTTTAATTGAAGAGCTCTTTTCTTGGTATATGGCTAATATGCTTGAGTTGGACGATGATAACATTTGTCTTTTTAGCCAAGCTATAAATCATTATTTTTCAAACTATAATCAACCATTAGACATGATGAGAATTCTTCAATATAATGATTTTTATTGGCAATCAGATAGTCCAGACCTAATATGTCATGTTGCCAGAATTTCGCTCAATCCAGATTATGTTATCGACAAATCAGTTTTACAAAACCATGTTAAAATAAATGGTGTCAGCGATTGGCAAAAAGGCTTGATGTACAAAAATAAAACAATTGAAAACTCATACTACTATTTAACAGGGTATAATAGCTTGTTAGCTGGTTTATATACATTTAATAGTAAATAATTTTAGATACTATATTAAAAGTATGAATAATTGGAATAAAAACATGAATAATCAAATAATAAAAATTTCTAAAAGCATATTGTTCATTTTTTTCTATATTTTTTTTATTTCTAATGCTTTTGCTTATCCATATACACGTTGTGAGCATAGTGCACTTCTAGGTACTGATACAGAGTACTACAAATTAATTAAGAACTGGGTGGATTCTGAATGGTCAAACATGTCAATATCAAGAGTTGGCATAATAAGACCAATAGCTCAAGTTTTATATCACTCATCACGACGTTGTGCAACTTTAGAAAAAGCAACATGTTACAATAATAAAACGGGAAGTTATGAAGATTGTATGGTGGATAGTAAAACTGATCAAGCAACTCAAACTTTATTACAATACTTTGAACATCAGTTAGACGAATTAGATAATCATTTTTACGAAGGAGAAACATATTTTGATACTAAAAACTGTACCGTTTATGAAAAAGATATAGATTTTGGTCCACTTGGTTTGACTGAATATGGAAGAACTGGATATAGGTTTAAATGTGGCAATTCAATTTATCTTGCGTTTGTTAATTGTGTTAATGGAAGCGGTGGATGGATTAAATGGGAAAGAGATCTCTGCACCCCCAAAAATGGCTCATGCGTCACCCCCTACGAACTTAATAAGTACGATAACAGTCTTATAGATTACGGTTATGATGGCGGAACTGGTCTACCATATTCCACCGGAGCTTCATGCAATGGCACTAATCCATATTGTGGTTACTATTGCGAGCCGCCTACTTGCCCTCCAAATTTGAACACAGCACACAATTACCCCAATCCGCTTACTAGCAAAAATGAACAGCCATGTGGTAGCTCTAGTAAAGATATTCTAGGCATTGAGCAAAAATATGCTGGTACATTAAATTGCCAATTTACCACATCCACTCCAGATTCACAATCAACCAAATGTAAAGTGGGCAATTTACCTCACTGCTATAGTTTTAAGACTTGTCGAGAAATAAATCAAAACTATCCTCATGAGTTTCAAAATATTGACTCTTTCAATCAGAATGAACAAGAATTGAAATCTGCGTTTAGTTCAGGCACAGCAAGCTTTGACCCAGATCTAGCTATTAATGCTGGTGTTAAAGGTTTACGTTGCGGCAAATATGAAATTACCGCCTCTTCTTGGCTCCAAACAGTAGGTGGCAATATCTATGCTCAAGGAAATATTTACGCTAGCAAAAGCAATAGTTTTGATTCAACTTGCACTTCCAACAATCAATGTAGCCCCTACATTATCAGAGTCGCTGGTGATTGCTCTGCCGCACCTTCAAATTCCGCTGGCATCGCTATCAGTAATATAGGTGGTTCAAGTAACTTTTTTAAACCAAGCAAAATCCAAAACAGACCCAGTTACAATCAAGTCATTGCTAATCCTGCTTTTGATAGTAGTATCATTAAAAATCAATTTGACTATCAGGCTTTACGCTCACTTCAGGGTGATCTTACTAATTGTACTAATGGGCAACTCCCAACTAAAATATGTAAACATACAGGCGATTTTACTTTAAGCCTCAATCAAGATCTTACCGTTGATGGTGAAAAAGTCTTATTCATTGATGGCAATCTGTTCATTAAAGGTGAAGGTAGATTAATTGTTCCAAACGGCAACTATTTAGCCTTCATTGTTTCTGGCACAATCACCATTGACCCATCAGTTGGTACTTCCATTACTAGAAATACTGCTACCTGTGCCCAAAAAGGCGATGGTCATATACAAGGTGTCTTTATTGCTAATGAAATTAAAATTCCTTCAAATAAAATCGAAGTAAGCCCAATCTTTAATCCTGGAGTCTATTGTGACAAAAAACTAATTTTAGAAGGTAGTTACATCAGCTGGAGTGAAGACATTGCCTTCCAACGTGATTTTAAAGGCTGCGGTCTTGGAGTAGGCAGCTATCCTAACTACAATGCCACCAACCCAACCGAAACCATCATTTATCGCCCAGATTTTATTACCAATACTCCTGATTGGATGAAACAACCTAAAATGATGAGATTGGAAGCCATTTAAATTAAGCAATTATTTAACCACTATTTTCCCAAACTCTAGGAATAGTGGTTGAGTTACAAACAATTTTGCTTTTGTTTGCTCACTAGTATTAAGTTAAACTTTCATTTTCCCCAGTTTTAATATCGCCTGCCTGCCAGCAGGCAGGTAACTTTACCAAATGCACCAAAGGTATTATGCCGTTAACGGTTAGTATTATTTTCACTCTTTATTCATCATCGATTTAATGTTATAATATCCACAGTTCTTTAAATAAACTCTTAAGTGTGGGGAAGGACGAATATTTTCCCGAATATAATATTTTAGGGCTCATGGGTTGTTAAATTACTCTGAGGATTAGTTTACGCTCTGCCCACCTGGTTTATTCCAGGGAAATAGTTCCTTTCTCACATTTAGGAGTTTGATTAATTATCTACGCCAGTTTACTCAAGCGGTCAACGAGGGCAGACTGTAAATCTGCTGCCTTAGGGCTACCTAGGTTCGAATCCTAGAGCTGGCACAATTTTTCCTTAATTTAATCTTTCATGCTATAATGATTTATGAAATATTTTTCTGTCGATCTTAAATTGAAAAATATAACTCTTGGAATCATCTTGGTTTTATTCACCATTTTATTTTCCAATCTAGATATTCCTTCTTCAAAGACCACGGTCACTTCAAACCCCAATCAGCGTGAAAGTGTCGCCAGTATCGAATTTCAGATAAACCAAATTAATATAATTGATCAGCAAGATCAAGACAAAGATAAGGCAAAATCATCACCAGACATAGACATTCTATCACTTCCAGCAGTCGCAGTGACGAGAATTATTGATGGCGACACCATCGAGCTCTCTACCGGGGAGAAGCTTAGATATATCGGGATTAATACTCCGGAGACAGTGGCGCCCAATAAGCCAATCGAATGTTTCGGTCAAGAAGCCAAAGAATATAATCAGAGTTTAGTTTTAGGAAAAACCGTCTATCTTGAAAAAGATCTGAGTGATACAGATAGATATGGTCGCTTGTTAAGATATGTTTATCTCGCTAATGGTCAAATGGTTAATGAAATCTTAGTTAGTGAAGGTTATGCTCAAGCCAGCAGCTATCCGCCAGATATTAAATACCAGTCTAGGTTTGACGCCGCCCAGCAGCAAGCTCGCTCGCTCGCTAAAGGTTTATGGAACGATATTTGTCTTATTGATTTAAAGTCTTCACTAGCTCCCACTCCTATTCCGCTCGTCCAATCTGAGTCAGTCGAAAAATTGATTACTCCATCTTCATTCCCAAATAGTGATGATTGTCCTGTCAATTGCACAGAAGCAAAAGCACGAGGTTTAGCGCCAATTAATTTTGGCGATCCTTGCTATTCCATCAAATATGACCGTAATCAGGATGGCGTGGGCTGTGAATAAGCTTTGTCTTTATTTTCCATTTTATTTATTTTTCCACCTTAAATAGCGATTTATCAATTTTTATGATACAATACGTACCTTTCTTGCTCTTTAATTTGCCAAAATAATTTAATAGGAGGATAAAAATCATGACTAATGATAGTTTTTATCATCATGCCGAAGTTAAA
>CAZMIQ010000015.1:0-15585 GCA_964566525.1 uncultured Pseudomonadales bacterium
ATTTAGCTAAATGGAATGCTTTAGGTAATACTACTATGCAAGGTTGGGATGATTGTGCTTCATTAATTACTCCCACTGGGACAAACTTTACCCAAGGACCAATTTTAACTGACATTAGAGATGGTAAACAATATGAAATTAGAAAATTCTCCGATGGTAAATGCTGGATGGTGGATAATTTAATGTATGGGGGCGATGCTGATGCTTGCGCAGGTAAATCCACCTTTGCTGGCAATGGCTTTGCCACTGCCTCCAATCAATTTGGCGCCAATACCTATGGTGATTGTCTTGATCCTCGTGTTGGCGGCTCTGCTCCCTGTACAGCAGGCTCCACTACCTGTGGTTATTACTATAACTGGCAAGCAGCCATGCAGCATTCTACTGCTTATTACAATACGACCTATACTGGTCCCATCACCAATGTTCAAGGTCTTTGTCCTGAAGGTTGGCGTTTACCCACTGGCAACACTGGTGGCGATTTTGATGTTTTGCATTTGGTTGCTGGTTCACCAACCACTGGTTTTTGGCAAGGAGGTAATTGGAAAGGACCTTTTTCTGGTTATTGCACTTCAGCGGGCACTATAGTTTATCAGGGTAGTTATGGTAGATGGTGGACTAGTATTTTTTATAATAACACTAGCGCTTATGATATGTATTTAAAGTTAACTTCTATTAACCAAAGTATTATTGATAATAAAAATTACGGGTTTACTGTACGTTGTTTAAAGAATTAAACTTGTTGAGCTATGATTAACTATGATTATGGCTGATTAAGTATGAATGTTGAACTATGATTAATTATGATTATGGCTGATTAAGTATGATTGTTGAATTAGGATTTACATGACTATTGAACTAAGATTGACTATGAGCGAGTAATGGGTTATGCCAATACCTGAACTAAGGTTGTTGATTTTTTCTTTTCATTAATCGTTTAAATTCCAGACTTTTTGCCCCAAAGTTTATTAATAAACCCACTTCTAATTTATAAGCTTCCAAGTAATTAATTGCTTGCGCTAAATAAATATCTTCCAATTTGATTACTGCTTTGATTTTAACCATAATTTTATCTTCAATAAAAAGGTCGACACTTCTCGTGTCTACTTTTTTACCTTTATAGTTAATCGTCATTTCATGTTCTCTGGAAAAGCTAAGATTATTATCTTTAAGTTCAATAGCTAGGGCTTTTTGATAAATTAATTCTTGAAAACCATTGCCTAGAGTATTGTGTACTTGAAAGCAAGCATTAATAATTTTTCCAGTTAGGCCAGAGTATTTATATTGACTATTAGTCGCAATTGCATTTATTTTGTTTACCAATCATAGTTTTCATTTCATTCATAAAAATCATAGTTCAAGATATTGATGATATTTATTGTATTATATTTTATTCCTATTCACCAAACCAATCATCGCACTAGCTTTAATTACTTTATCCTTGCCAGTGATAATCGGTTGAATGAAAAACTACCTTAATTCTTAATCTAACTAAATGCCCAAAAGGTATTATACCGTTAACGGCTAAATTCAAATTGCCTCTTGACACCAGCGAAAAATATTATACACTATAAAAAATTCAAAAAAACTGATTATTCAATAATAATTATAGAAAGGCAGTCATGACAAAAAGTCAAATGATCGGCATCGTCGCCAAAAAATCTAGAATGTCCAAAAGAGCCACCAATGAAGTAATAGAAATTCTTTTGGAAGAAATGACTAACTCGCTGATTAAAGGAGAAAAAGTCGTCATGCCAAATTTTGGCACTTTTTATATTAGTAAAGTTAAAGAGAAAGAAGTCGTCCCTTTTGGTCAGTCAGACAAAAGACAAGTCATCAAAGCCCACAAAGTGGTTAACTTCAGACCAGGTAAATCCCTTAAAAAACAAGTTTGGTAAAATTTGCTCTTGTATTAACCTGTTTCATCGGGTATAATATCAAACCTGTGACTTTTTATTAAATTAACTTTCAAAAGTCTAGAAAGTATCTATGGCAAGCAAAAAAAAAGGCCCAAGACAATTAATCGGTTTACAATGTAGTGTTTGTAAAGCATTTAATTATGTGACCACTTATAATCGTAATAATGAAATTGCAAAAAAACAAGCAGGCGAAAAAGAAACCTTTCCTTTGCAAAAATATTGTAAAAAATGTCAAAAACATACTACTCATAAAGCCATGAAAAAATTGAAATAATTCTAAAATAAAAATCTTAAACATTCTCAGTTTCACGACTGAGAATTTTTTTATCAAATTTTCACCAATATCACTTCAACTCATGTTATAATAATCAAATATGACGAAAAATAAATCAACCACCGCTCAATCCGAGCCAACAAATTTATTGCAGGAGCATTACAGCGAAGATCCTCATTTTGAGTTTACTCTTACTTGGCAGGAGATTGCTCCAGTTTACCAAAAAACCTTGTCAAGAAGCGCTAAGCAAATCAAACACAAAGGTTTTCGTCCTGGGAAAGTGCCTCAGCATCTCGCTGAGGAATTAATAGATTCACAATATTTAATCCAAGAAGTCCTCAAACCTCTGCTGGGTTCTGCCTACAAGCAAGCTCTAGCCACTCAAAAATATACTCCAATTGATGATCCAGAATTAATTGTCAAAAGTGCCAAGAAAAATCAAGATTGGACTATTATCGCTTATTTACCGCAAAAACCAGTCATTGAGTTGCCAGCCTATAAAAAAATCATTAGCGAGCAAAAAAAAGCCATCACCGCTGGAATTAAAGCAACTCAAAAAAAAGCTACCACAGATAAAAAAGATCAGCCGAAAGAGAATGAAAAACTCAGTGAGCAAGAAATTAATAATCGTAGTACCGACCAAGCGCTCCTTTATCTATTACAAGAAATCAAGCCAAAAGTCTCACCAATTTTAGTGAAACGAGCTGCCCAAAAGGAATTTGAAAGAATGCTTTTTCAGCTTCAGCAGCATCAAATTTCTTTAGAAGAGTATTTACAAAATATTGGCAGCAATCAAGAAGATCTTGGTCAACAACTAATGTTTAGCGCTTTACAAAATCTTCAAATGGAGTTTATTTTAGACGCTTTAATTACCGCCGAAAAAATCAGCCTCACTGAAGAGGAATTATTAGCTAAGTTAACAGAGGTTATGCCAGACGTGAAAACTCAAAAAGAAAAAAAATCTCAGTTGGAGCAAAAAGAAGTCCGAGCATATATCGAGTTGCTCGCTAAGCGTAAAAAGTTGGCTGATTGGTTATTAAGTCTTTAAACTTGATATTTTAGATGTCCTATCATTTATTATTTATTCAAGCTCTAATTTCTACTTTAGCGATTGAAGTTGGGCTTTTGTTGATAATTTGTCGATACTATTTTCGACCTCAATGTGACAACATCAAAAAAATAATTTTCACAGGCATTGTCGCCTCTTCTTTGACGCTTCCGTATCTTTGGTTTTTTGCTCCCCACTATCTAAATTTAGGTCAATTCGCTCCATTACTATTTGTTGAACTTATTATTACCTTTATTGAATCAATAGTCTATCACCAATTTTTGCAAATAAAATATTCGAAAGCTTTTTTACTTTCTTTTATTTTAAATTTTTGCTCAGTTATATTTGGTTTACTTTGGGATTATTATATTCTTGGTTTACCATTTTTTATCAAATAATAATAAAACCTCCCCTTTCAGGGAAGCTTTAGTATTTTTTATATTTTAGTGAAGTTGCTCTTACGATCTTGCAGCCGAGAATTTAAATCGTCTCCAATCTCATTTTTTTAGGTTGCTTCATCCACTCTGGCATATTTAGTAAGAGATCAGGTCGATAAATAAAGGTTTCAGTCGGATGAGTAGCATTGAAATTGGGATAAGGAGTATCATTAGCCCCACAGCCTTTGAAAGTGCGCTTAAGCTCAATTTGTTCACTCGCAATAAAACTACCAGCCCCAATAAACTTTTTGTCACATACTAGAGTTTGGTATGTGCCAGCAACAGCGGGACTGTTGGGAAAAATGATGTTTTCGGCTATATAGATACCTTGTACGTCCGCCATATCAGCAGTAGAACAACTATTAGTTAGTGTAGGATCAATACCAATCTTAGGATCGATAGTAATGCTACCTTTTACAATAAAAGCTAAAAATGAATCCTTTTCAACTTTGATTGGTTTGTCAATTTTTAAATCTCCTTCGATAAATATTACTACCTTTTTTTTACCTTTTACGTCCAATTGTTTTGCAGTAACTACTGTTGATTTTATTCTACAAATATTGGTGGTATCAAGATAAGAATTACCACTAAGCCAATCACTACCACAATTTTTTATATTAGCATCATTAAGTAGATTAGTAAAATCGCTATATTTAATAGTGGGCACTATGCTTGAAGCGGCATAAGTAGCTTGTTTATTATTGCTTCTTTGAGTGTAATAATTACCAGCCACTATCACTGGTGTGCCTGAATTTGAATTAGAAATTGGAATACCTGGGTTCCCTCCCTCAGTACTTTCACAAGTATTGGCTGACTTGGTAATTAAATGCCGATTACAACTATCGGTGCATTTATTGCTTATTCGACTATCAATGACACCACTAGCGTAAATATTACCAACACTTGCTTGCCACCAAGGGGCTTCAGTTTTTCTGCAATCTCCACAATATAAAATCGAACCATCATTATATAGACCAGTATAAGCTGGTTGATAAGGCTCAAATACGTCATCAGTTCCGCAATTATGTATAGCAGCATTTCTTTTTGATACTTCTCCGTTGGGTGGATTAGGATTTATGACTTTATCACATGTTTCTTTTTTATAACAAGCCCTATTATTGCCATCTCGGTCACCTACTTTAATAGCCATATCTTTAAACACCATATATTTATTTGATGGTTCACCCACTAACTCATTTATGGTTCCAGTAAGATAACCAGTTCCATTAATTTCGGTACAAGTTTTGGGTCGATAACATATATATTGATAATTAAGGCATAAACTGGAATAGTTAATAGTTTTTGTTTCACATGCCGCTAAATTAGGACACTTGCTCTCAGTGAAATTAGTAGGACAACTAGTTTGGTTTCGTAGCGGATATTTATTTCTACAAGCACTACAACTTTGACTGCTCCCTCCACAACTACCCAAACAAGTCCAGCTCGCACTCCCTCCAGCCGCTGGAAAAGCAGAGCTTGAGTTGCTACCAGAACTACATAAAGAATAACCACTATAACTTGTAACCGTATTCAAAAATTTTACTCCATTAGCACTTCCACACCTTCCACTCACTGGCGAGCAACATGGACCACAATACAATGATCCACCACAACCATCCGACTGCCAACCACAACCATAACAACCGCTTGGATAACAAGGAGGCGGTGGTGGAGGAGGCGGTGGTGGAGGATTGGGTGGTGGTTGAGGAGGAGTAGGAGGTGTAATGGTTACTGGACCCCAGCCAGGAGGCATGCGCACATCAGCTTTTGCATGATTGCAAAAGGATAGTGATAAAGTCATTATAAAAAGCAAGATTAATTCTTTTTTCATAAATTTTCAAGTTCTAATAATAAGCCTGCTAATAAAATATTTTTAGTTAAGTCATAATAAGTAAAAAAATCATATTCTTCAGCTTGCGCAAAATTCTGATTAAAAAGAGCAATATCCCATTCAAAATATTTATAAAGCAAGCCTTTATTCCAGTTTGACCATTGATAGTATTGTTTATTGGTGGCTAATATTTCTGATATCAGTTTATTATCAACTTCTTTATTAAATAACAAAAAATCAATCAATTCTGTGTACAGTTTTTGCTTAACCATTTCCCTCTCCGCCCAATCAAAAACAAATTGTTTTTCTTCTTCAGTTAAATCAGTTTGATAATTTAAAATCAAATATTTTAAATTTTTACCAATCAAACTCACATAAAAAGAATTGATTCTTTCAGGTTGATTAATATACCATTCAAGTGTTTCTTGGGTTAATAATAAATAATCAATTAAATCTGCCTTTGCTTTTTCAGGATTAATTTTTTCATTAATTTTTATGGCTCCAATTCTATCAATCGCTGCCATTATCTCTCTATAAATAAATCTTTCTTTTTCATCTTGATGAATATTACTTTCTTTTTCTACCTTACCAGTTAAATAAAAGTTTCTAATATCTTGACTAATTTCACTAATTATCCTTTCAGGTTGATAATTAATTCTTTCGCTTTGGTTGATAATTTTTTGATTATCAAATTCTGTTGGAATTTCATACCAATCGTAATCGTTATTTGCAAACTTTAAGGGTGATAAATAATTTTGACTATATAGTATTCTACTACTTGGATGATGGTCAAATTTAATTTGATTACAAGCTTTAGCAGCAAAAATTTTATCACTATGACTGATATGCTCAGAAAAAACAATTTCTTCCATCAATAAACACCCTAATCTGCTTATTTTTATTTTTTTATTCGGCAAATTAAAGTTATTATCAATAGTTTCTAAGTTTGTTTTCATTATTTCCAACTTTTTTTTGTCACCTGTATTTATATAATATTTAAAATTTGCCCAAGTAATTGCCAATAATGAACTTTGATCCATTACTAAATCAGCTCCATAAACATTTTTATTTATTTGCTCTAATTCGTTTATGCATTTTATCTCATCATACATACTGCAATTATAATATAATCCATAAAAACCTTTTTCAGTTTTATTATTTTCAATAAAATCAATAATATTATTGGCACGCATAAAAAACTCTTTATTTTTAATTTCATCTTCTGATAAAGGTTGTATTTTTTCTTCAGTAAATTCTAAACTAGAGTAATCATAATTATTTTTGTCTACATTAGTAAAAAAATATTTGAAAATATAATTGACCATGAAAAAAAATATTAATAATAAGCACAAATTAGCGAAAAGAAATTTATATTTTTTCCACATTTTTCCTTTCATTATATAATCCCAAAAACAAACTCATAACATTAATTATTAATACAATTACCACAAATAAATTATTTATTACAATTATTTTTTTAAAAAATGCTAAAATATAACTTCCTAAAATTAAAGCCATGGCTGTTAAGCCAAAAGCGGTCGCTTTATACTTCGGCATTAAATTTGCTAAAGCAGTAAGCGTGATAGGCATTACTAAATTAAAGCAAAAAGCTCCAATCATCGCTAATAATGGCAAGTGAGCAAAAACAGTCATTAAGGGTACAGCGGTCAAAAGACCAATCATGCCTACTTTTTTCCAACCATAGCGATCGGCAAAATAACCACCAAGCATTTTTCCTAAGGTAATTGCAATGGCCAATAGTAATCCATAGATCCAAATTTTAGACCAACTCAGCACAAAAGTGCCATACAAAACTGATCTCATGCCCACAGATACAAGCAATAAGCAGGCACACCAAAAAACAAAATTACTTTTGTGAGTTTTTGTGATTATTTTTTTCTCTTTTACTTCCACCTTACATTTTAATAATAAAAACAATAGATATAAGCCCACCAAAAAAGTTATCGCCGCAAAAAAAGTCAAACTCATTATGTCTAAATATTTCATTGAAACACCTAAAAATAATCCCATCGCCCCAGGTCCTACAAACATTCCTGGATAAAAAGATTTGCCTGGCTCTAGCCTCAATGAAATCAAGCCTCCCGCCACATGATAAATAGCATTCCCAATTGCAAAAACTGGAATTGCGATTAAGGGATTAAATATTAATGCTCCACCTAGACATGTCAAAATTAAGCCTAAAATTGCTCCTAATTTTGGTTTATTATAATAATCCATTAATAAACCAAAAAATGGTTGAGTGGCAAGCTGCAAGAGATTATATGCGATGATTAAAAAAACAAAATTATTAAAATTCAAATTTGTTAAATTGAAAAGTAAAATAGCCGAAATACTAAAATTACATACAAAATCAATATAAAAATGACCAAAACCATAAACAGCAATTATTTTATTTTTTTTATTTAATTTCATCTTACTAATAATCCCGCTAAAATTGCATTTAAAACTACTTGAAAATTATAATTCCAACCATTCCTATCATGATGCTTTGTTAAATAACCTATTTCCCATTCGCTATTATCATTACTCAAATTTTGTTTTTTAATGTCATTGTTTAGTTTGTTTTTTTCAATTCTCTTATCAAATAAATAATGATCAATTAGTTGACCATAAACCAAATAGTATTCAGTTTCAACATTAATCAAATTGCTATTAGTTTCTAATCCCATCTCTCTCTCTGCCCAATCAAAAACAAATTGTTTTTCTTCTTCAGTTAAATCAGTTTGATAATTTAAAATCAAATATTTTAAATTTTTACCAATCAAACTCACATAAAAAGAATTGATTCTTTCAGGTTGATTAATATACCATTCAAGTGTTTCTTGGGTTAATAATAAATAATCAATTAAATCTGCCTTTGCTTTTTCAGGATTAATTTTTTCATTAATTTTTATGGCTCCAATTCTATCAATCGCTGCCATTATCTCTCTATAAATAAATCTTTCTTTTTCATCTTGATGAATATTACTTTCTTTTTCTACCTTACCAGTTAAATAAAAGTTTCTAATATCTTGACTAATTTCACTAATTATCCTTTCAGGTTGATAATTAATTCTTTCGCTTTGGTTGATAACATTAATATTATCAATGCCCACCACAATTTCATCTATCTTTTTTTCAGTAAAAAAATGATTGTTCCAGTAGTTCATTGGGGTTAGTAAATTTTGACTATAAAAAACTTTGCTTTTTGGATGAGCTTCGAAAAATGAATTAGTGCATAAATCAATCAGCATTTTTTCATGATTTTTATCAGTTAGTTGATGATTGACAACGTCAGCAATCAATAAACAATTGAGTTTATCAGTTTGCATAATATATGTTTTGTCATCAAACACTAAATTATATAATTTTTCTAAATCAGCATTTGCATTTTGTCTATAACTAATCTCATTAGTTTTTCTAAACATCATGAAGTTCGCCCAAATCACAGGCAAATCATATCTGTGACTAACGAGACAATTATAATCTTCACCCTCTATTATGGGCTGACATCTAATTGTACATTGATATTGATTGTTGATTTTTTTGCAATTTTGCCCCCAACCATAAAAACCTCTGTTATCTGTATGATTTTCTATTTGTTTTAGAATTAATCTCGCTAGCAAAGAATCATTATCTTGGCTTTCCAATTCTAATAAATCAGAACCAATTATTACTTCTTTCCAAAAATTATCATCGGACATTATTTGAACTTTTTCAGCGGGCGCCTTAACATCAATAAAATCATACTGATAATTGGTAACATTTTTCCAAATCACTAACGACAAAAACACTAAAGCGATGACGCAAGCAAGTATTATTATTATTTGTTTATTTAATTTTGACATTATATTTACTCAAACAATTATAACATATTTTTGTCATATTATTAATTAAAATAATTCACGTCAAAATATTGACAGCGCTCTCATTTGTGTTATAATAGCCACATATAAAATGAGAGCAAATTTATGAAAAATAAAACTCCTCTTCTATTAATTATTAGCTTTAGCCTAATTATAGCCTTGACAATCTTCATTCGCGAACAATTTTTTTCTTCCGATATAGATTTTAAAACTATCAATTCAGCCAATGATTTAAAAAGAGCAGTATCTGGCAGTTCATCTTATCGCCAGCGCCTCAACCTTTTCACTAAAATTGCCTGTCTGCCATTTTCGCTGCCTTTTTCAATTTACAACTATGGTTTTTCATCAAGTTATCAACAAATGGATTTGGCTGTTCCTACTCTTGGCACCAGTTCAAGATTAGATACAGTCAGTGCTCCAGCCATAAGTCCTTCTTTGTCAGTTTCTAAGTCAACAGAGTCCGTCGCTTTTAGCAATGATTTTTCTACTACTAATATTCAAGTAGAAAATGTCGATGAAGCTGATATTGTCAAAACTGATGGTCGCTATCTTTATTCAGTCGCTGACAACCAAGTGGTTATTACTCAAACAGATCCAAATGGTAAATTAGAGATTTTGTCCAAATTACCCAGCACTCATATTCCCCAAGATTTATTGCTTTATCAAGATAAATTAGTAGTTATTTCTTATCTTAATTTAGGTAGAGATAGATACTATTCTTCTTCCAAAGCCACCAACGTCGAAATCTACGATCTCACTAACCGTCGTCAGCCGCGCAAGCAAAAAGAATTTCAAATTGAACAAAACTACTATAGTTCCAGATTAACCAATGGCCGCTTGTATCTTATCACTGACAGTTATTTAAATAATTACGACAATGAAGAAATTATTTTGCCCAAATATGTAGTTGACAATCAAGCTCAAACTTTACCCTACAAAAGCATCAACTATCTAGTCAAACAACCAAGTAATCAATTAACTACTATCACTACCTTCGATCTTGAAGATCTTAAGCAATTGCCAAAACTAGATGCTTATTTAATGCCGATAGACAATTTATATGTTTCCACCAATAGTTTATATTTGGTTTTCGAGCATTATCGCTCCTCCAATGATAATTCTAATCTTAGTTCAGAAATTAAGACCTTATTTTCTTGGGGTGGTATACCAGGTTATTTTTGGTCGAAAAATCAGCCTCGCTCTGCTGCTAGTCGCACATCAGGCACCAAAACTGCCATTGTCAAATTAGATTTAATTAATCGAGGTGTCAAATATAAAGCATATAATAGTATTACCGGCAACACCCTTAATCAATTTTCGATGGATGAGTATCAGGGGAATTTGAGAGTTGCCCTCAGCGAAGGCACTAGGTTTTCTAAAATCATCGTTTTTTCTCCGGACATGAAAGAAATTGGCTCATTAAGTGATATTGCTCCAGGAGAAAAAATTTATTCAACCAGATTTGTGGGTGACAGAGCATACATGGTTACTTTTAAGACTATTGATCCTCTTTTTGTGATTGATTTAAAAAATCCAAGACAACCTAAGATTTTGGGTGAATTAAAAATTCCAGGCTATAGTACTTATTTGCATCCTTACGATGAAAATCATATTATCGGCATTGGTCATGAGACTCAAGAGCGGATTCAAAAAGATGATTTTGGTCGAGTAATTTCAGAAAATTTCACTATCACTGGTATGAAAATGGCTATTTTTGATGTCACCGATGTTAATAATCCGAAAGAAAAATTTGTTCAAAAAATCGGTGATCGTCAGACTTATTCTTCAGTTCTGAAAAATCATAAGGCCTTGCTTTTTTCCAAAGAAAAAGAATTACTGGCTATTCCCGTCCACAGCTATAGTCAACCGATTACTATACCAGTTAGCAGTAGTATGAATGATCAACTTAATCTGATTGATCGTTTAGGCACGTCATTCACTCATGGTTACTTGGTTTATCAAGTCAATTTACAAACAGGTTTCACTCCTAAAGGTTTAATTACTCATGGAGAAGCTCGTTCATCCAATCAATATTATAGTGACAATTATCAAGGCAGTGGAGAAATTCGTGGTCTCTATATTGATAATATTTTATATACTCTCTCTGCCAAACAAATTAAGTCCAATCAATTAAATAATTTATTGCCCGTCGCCAGTGTTGACATAAAATAAATAGAAAGCACTTATGAATGAAAAAAACAATCAAGTTATGCCTACCGCCTCCTTAACTTTGGGCATCGTGGCTCTTTTAGCCGTCTTATTTTACTATATTAGTCTGCCCAGCAGCATCATGGCCATTATCTTTGGTGTTAAAGCCAGAATCAATACTGGCTCTAAGCTAGGTTTAGCAGGCATGATTTTAGGCATTGTCGCCCTTTCGATTATGTTAGTGCTTTATCTAGGTATGTTGGCTCTAATAGTCTTGTCACATTACTAAAAAACACTTTTATATCCTCATTGCTTCTTAAGTCATTCTAGACTTATCAGCTATCGACAGTTAATTTTGACGATTTTTAAGATATGCAATTAGTTCTAATAAAAACTTTTTAGCTTGATTTTCTAACAAAATATCATCAAGCTCTTGCACTACTTCATCGTAGCACTCACAATAATATTTTTGTGCTTTTTTCAGTCCGTATTTATTAACCCAAGTTTGTTTATTTGCTATCAAATCCGAGCCAGTTTTTTTGCCTAATTGCGCCTCGTCTCCAATCACATTTAGCACATCGTCTTGCACTTGGAAAGCTAAACCAAGTTTCCGCCCTAGATTAAGAGCATGATTACTTAATTCGTCTGCTCCATTTTGGAATTCCAAAATTCCAGCAATAATAACAAAAGCAGCGATGAATAATGAAGAGGTTTTTTGCACATAAGTTAATTCTAGCTCTTTAGGTAAAAATTTTCTTGATTCACCTTCAATGTCTCTCATTTCGCCCATAATTAACATTTTGACTGCACTCGATAATTCTGTTATGGCAATGCTTTGAGCTACCTGACCTAGTTCTGCTTGTCCGATATTCCAATAAGTAAGATTTAGTAGATAATCGCCAGCTAAAATTGCCGTTGCTTCGTCAAATTGTTTATGACATGTTTTTAATCCTCGACGCAGATCATCATTATCAATCGCCGGCAGATCATCATGTATGAGTGAAAAGGTGTGAGCATATTCTAAGCTACAAGCTAATTGTATTATTTCTGGTGGACTCTTTTGCCCAGTGAGCGCTTCAAAAAAAGCCAACATAATAATTGGTCTTAATCTTTTTCCACCAGCCAATAAGCTATATTTAGCTGCCTCAGCTGCTCTAGATAAATCTGAAGGATAATACAGATTTAATGCTTCATTCACTTTTTTTTGATATTGTTTATATTTTTGTTCGAATTTCATTTTTTACTTTCTATTAAACTATTAATTTTTTGCTCTAAATCTTCGCACCAACCTACGGTGTAAGGCAAAACTTTATTTTCAATTCCAGTAGGAGTAGAAATTGCAATTAATACCTTGTCTGACCCAGGACTATTTTTAAGAAACTCACCAATTTTTAATAAATTTTCTCTCGGTGTAGAGCGGGGGATAAAAATTTTATGAGCTACTTCCAGCTCAGCCTGAGATAAGGTGTGAGCGGCGGGTTGACCAGCCCTTTCGACTACCAAATTTAAAGTTCCATCTTTTTGTTCAACCTTGGCCCGCAAATTTATCACACTATCGACTTCAAACAAACTCGAACCCTTAGCATACGTTTTGGGAAAAACTACAAATTCAATACTCCCTGTCCCATCTTCAAATTGACCAAAACCCATTTCTTGACCTTTTTTAGTAATAATTTTTCTAAATTGATTAATTAAACCACCAAAGGTATAGGTATTACCGATATCAAGATTAATGTCTAAATCACTAATTTTTTTATTTGCTTGTTGTTTCACCACCTCTAAAGCCGTCGCTAAAGGATGAGCAGTAAGGTAAAAACCTAATAACTCCTTTTCGAAAGATAGCAGCTCTTGCTGCGGATATTCTTCTAAGACAGGAAAATTATCAGTAATTTCTACTGTTTCCACTTCCGCAAATAAATCATCTTGACCCTCTACGCTACTGATTTTACCCACACTATCCCTAATTTGAGCCAGATTTTCCAGCAAACTAGACCGATTAGTAAATTCAGAGAATGCCCCCACTTTTATTAAAGCCTCTAAAGTTTTTTTATTCACTTTACTTTTCTCTGTTTCTAATAAAAAATGAGTAAAAGATTGAAAAGTTTTCACTCTTTTTCTAGCCTTGAGAATGTGTTCAATGGCTGCCTCGCCAATATTTTTAATCCCAGTCATCCCAAATCTAATGCCCAAGCCTTGTAATGATTCTGGACACTCTTCGATTTCAAAGTCACTGCTAGATTTATTAATATCGGGCGGCATAATTTTGATCCCCATTCTTTTACAATTATCGACTGCCACCATAATTTTTTCATCTCGATTGACAGAAGTAGAAGCCGATTCAATACTCATTAAAGCCGCCATATATTCGACTGGATAATTTGCTTTCAAATAAGCAGTTTGATACGAAATCATTGCATAAGAGGCCGCGTGCGCTTTATTAAAACCATAATTAGCAAAAGCCTCAATATAGGCCCAAATTTTTTCAGGAACTTGTCTAGAATAGCCTTTAGCAATTGCCTGCTCCACAAATCTTTTTCGATTTTCTTCCAATAATTGTTTCTTTTTTTTACCAATTGCCCGACGTAAAATATCAGCCTCACCCAAGGTGTAGCCAGCCATCACATTTGCAATTTGCAATACTTGCTCTTGATAAACTAAGACTCCATAGGTAGGACCCAAAACCGGAATTAAATCAGGGTGCAAATATTCTACTTTATCTGGATTATGCTTGCCCTCGATGAAAGTTGGAATCAGATCCATCGGTCCAGGACGATATAAAGCTAGCATAGCAGTAATATCACTAAATTGACTTGGTAAAAGCGTCTTGGCCACTCTTCTCATGCCTCCGCTTTCCAATTGAAAAACCCCCATTGTCTCTCCAGACTGCAAAAGTTTATAAGTTTTCTCATCATCTAGGGGTAAATTTGCCAAATCGACTTCAATATTTTTGTATTTCTTGATTAAAGATAATGCTTTAGTAATCGTCGATAAATTACGCAAACCTAAAAAGTCAAATTTTAATAAACCAATAGCATCGTCAGAGACATTACAGTCCAGCACATACATATCTGATTGAACAATAGTTTTATCAGTTTTAGTATCTCTTTGAATGGCCGTATATTCCGTCAAACTTTTATCAGCTACAATCACAGCTGCCGCATGTACACTATGATGTCTCACCACGCCTTCTACTTTGCTCACTAATTCGAATAATTGTTGATATTTTTTTTGTTTGGCATATTCAGCTAATTCCGGCACTCTTTCCATCGCTTGTTTTAAACTAGTCTTTTTGCCAGGTTCATTTGGAATCAATTTGGCAATTTTATCAGGTTCTTCATAAGGCATACCTAGCACTCGACCAATGTCCCTTACTGCCACCCGCGCTTCCATTCGTCCGAAAGTTATGACTTGTGCAACTTTATCAGCTCCATATTTATCTGCTACATACGCTAAAACTTGATCTCTTTGATCATCGGCAAAATCCATATCGATGTCAGGCGGAGTTGGTCTTTGGGGGTTTAAAAATCGTTCGAAAGGTAAATCATGAAACAATGGATCAAGGGTGGTAATATTTAGGCCATAACTTACTAATGAGCCGGCTGCCGATCCTCTACCAGGACCCACGCCAATCCCATTTTTTTTGGCCCAGTTAACAAAATCTTGCGTAATTAAGAAATAATTCGCATAACCTTTTTGAGTAATCACTGACATTTCATACTCAGCCCTTTTTTTAATTTCTTCAGTTAAGTTTTTTTCACCAAATTTCTTTTTTAGACCCGCCCAAGTTAATTGTCGAAAATAACTTTCTTCAGTTTCGCCCGCTGGCACTGGAAAAGCCGGAAAATGTAATTTTCCTCTTTCAATTTCTACCTGGCATTGTTCGGCAATTTTTACCGTATTGCTTAGAGCTTCATCCAATCCAGGAAAAGCCATGGCCATTTCCTCACTGCTTTTGAGATAAAAATCAGGACTATTCATCATGCTTAATCTTTTCGGGTCTTGCAATAGTCTTCTAGTTTGGACGGCAATTAAGGCATCTTGAGCTAAAGCATCATCTGCCTCTAT
>CAZMIQ010000016.1:0-14828 GCA_964566525.1 uncultured Pseudomonadales bacterium
GTTGAGAGATTGGGCTGGTGAGCTGTTTTTTTCATATAGAGTGATTATAGCAAAAAAACATGTGAGTGTCAATAAATTGAAATATTTATGGCTGCCATGACCAAATTTGTAAAGTTGGGGCCTGAGCGTGGGGACGGGGAAATTCTCGTAAAAGCTGGTCGGACGGTAAATTTAATTGCATTCGATGAGAATTGACAATGATGATAGCTTGAGAATATTCTGAAGCTAAATCTTTGAATTTTTCAAGATTTGATTCATTAACGATGGCTTGACCAAGACCCTCAATTCTGAGCTGGTTTCGAGTGGGGCGATTAAAAAAGTATATTTGTAAACCATCGGGAAGGGTGCCGATGTGCCCCTCAGTAATGACTAAGGTTTTTTCGGTGGAGGAAATTTCCTCTAAAAAATTGACTGCGGACAAAATACCATAACCAGCTGACCACTCTTGCAAATATTGCTCACTATCTTTAGGGTCGAGATTCATACTGGCGGGTGAGAAAAAACTTTGCCAAATAAAATTAATGCCAATCAGAGCAATTAGGGTAAGAAGAATGCCTTTAAAAAGCTGGAAGTTATTTGCTGAAAGATATGAGAGACTAAGAGTAAAACTTAAAATAAAATAAGGCAATGCGGGTAATAAATATCTTGGATAAACAATTTTGCCTAAAAATATTATCGGTAATAAAAAAAGCATACCGCTAAAAAACAATAAGAGCGGATGATGATGGCGACGAGTAGAAAATGGCAAAAGCAGAAAACTAAATAAAAGTAATGGCAAAGAAAGATAATAAGTCAACATGCGAATAAAAGTGATTGAGTTTTGGCTAATGATTGTCCAAGGTCTAGTGATAAATTCTGAAATTGGGAATAAAAAATCACTCCCACGTGAGAAAAGCTGAGAAAAGCTAGCACTAATTTTAAAAAAGTAAAGTCCAGATAAGCCTAAGATAAAAATGATACTAATTGTAATTACAGCGAGGAAATTTTGCTTAAGATGACTAGGCTTAAATAATTTTTTTGGGGTTGAAAAATAAAAAATGGTAAAAAATAGAATAGGAGCAAATAAGATGGCAGAAAGTTTGGTCATTAAAGCTAGGCCAAAAAAAATTCCAGCAGAAAGAGCGAAAAAGTAAAACTTTTTTGATTGTTGGAAAAAAAGATTGATAGATGAATTAAAATAACTATTTAGGCATAAGAGCGTAAAATAAAAGCTAGCGCTTAGGAAAAAAGTTAATTGTGTATCCATTAGAGCTAAGCGATTAGTGAGAATTAGCCCAGGTGAGAGAATTATTAAGGCTGGGGCTAAAAATTGATAGAAACGCTTTGAAGTGAAGAAACACATAATTTTATAGGTGATGATGACTTGTCCGAGACCAAAAAAGACTGATAAAAGTCGACCAGCAAAAAGCGGGTCTTGAAATATTTTTAATAAAGGAATAAGCAGCCAAATAAAAAGGGGCGTCTTGCCATCATTGAGGGGATAAAAAAGAAATTGTTGCCAATCAGAGATTATTAGCTGCGACCAGTAAATATAAATAGCTTCATCAGCGAAAACTGGTAAAATAGTTAAAAATAAGAGACGAGAAAGCAAATATAAGATGATTAAAGCAATGAAAATTATTAGAAAACGCTTTTTTTTAATGTCAGCGAGTAGTTTTGGCATGATGCTTATTATAATGGACAAAAGTCAAAATTATTAAGTAAATAATGGCTGGCACAAAAGTAATGAGTTGCTGGGTAAAAACTGTATGAGAATGATAGCCATTTTCCCAAAGATATGGAAGATAACGAAGCATAGAAGAAAAACTAAAAATTAAAAGTAAGGTTCTGGTGTAACGACCAACAAAGGGAATAAATACTAGACTCCATAATAAATACCAAGGATGGAATAACTGAGAACGAAAAGTGAGAAGTGGTAAAAACATTAAAAAGGCACAAATGTCAAAAAAATATTTTTTAATAAGAGATGTGCAAAAATTTATTTTGGGTGAGGCTTGTAATTTGATCAGACCTAATATCTTATTTTCATTTGATAAATAGGCCAAAAAAATCCACGCTGGTAATAGGGCTATGCTAGCATATTTAATGCTTAAAGAAAAAAGAAAGAGAATTAATGAAAATAAAAATTGTGACTTAGACATGGGTGAATCTTTACTGGGATATAATAAATAGAGTGAGAGCAAAACTGGCAACATCATCCAAAGGTCATTATGAAAATTGGTAATAACTTCAATTAAAACCAAGGGATTGAAAAAGAAAAGAGATAAAGATTGATAATTAATATGATGATAGATTTTTTTTTGCCATTGCATCATAATATATAAACATAAAAATAATAAAGTGAGATTTAATAATCTGAAAGAATACCAAGTGAGGGTAAATTTTCCACTAAAGACTATAAAAGGGAGAAGTGAGACCATAGTCCAACCATAACCGTAAGGAGCAGAGGTGTGAGTATTATGCATAAAACGCACCCATGCGTCATCTGGATAATCTAGAGCGACCTTGACGTGTGGATTAGCGTGATAATTAATAACCATTTTCGCATTAAATAAATAGTTAAAAACATCGTAAGAAAGAGCATTGTAGGAAAATAATAATGGTGAAAAAAATAAGATGAAAGTTAATAAAAAAGTTTTTTTCACCGTAAAAAAATTTTTTTTGACGAGAAAAAAATAAACCAAAAATAAAATGACAATCAAAATAAAGTAGGCATAAGAGATAAAAGCTCGATTAGCATATAGATTATCCCATAAAAATGTTTGGATAGTCCAATAAAATTGATGACTGGATAAAACTAAATTGGGGGCAGTTAAAATCCAAGTCCAAATGCTAAAAAGGCAAGCGGTGATAAAAAAAATAAGAATAATTAATTTTTTTTTCATGATTAATATTTATTGAATAAACTGGCTAGTCTAATCCGAATAATATCACGAAGCATTCTAAGTGAATCTTTAATCGGTGCTACGCGATCGCTAGCGGCATGCTTCCAAATAACTGGAATTTCAGCAACAGAAAGGTGATTTTTTCTAGCTAAAAATAATAATTCAACGTCGAAAGCGCCAGTGAAAGCGTCTTTAACTTTGCTGTTTCTGGCGTAAATATATAATTTGGGGAAGAGTTTTTTGGTGGCATGAGCTGAAAAGAGTTTGAAGCCGCATTGACTATCAAGAATGCCTGGTAAAACGATTAGCTGAGTAAGGACGTTAAAGCCGATACCCATGATGTGGCGATGAAGAGGTTCTTTTTCTCTTTTTGCTCCTTGAGCAGCTCGTGAACCAATAACGATGTCATTGTCGACAGTACTTGGTAATAGTTTCTCAATTTCACTAAGTGGAGTGGATTGGTCAAAGTCAGTAAATAGCCGCCATTGACCTTTAGCGGCTAACATGCCGCTGGTGACAGTGGGTCCTTTACCACCATGCTCATTAGCTAAAACAATAATGTTTGGATGCTGGCTAGCAAATTGTTGTAATTCTTCTAAAGTCCCATCAGTCGAACCATCATCAGAAAAAATAATTTCATATTGATAAGCTTGCTGACTTAAGTATTGATGGACTTTTTCTAAGACCCCTTTTTTGAGATTATTTTTTTCATTGTAAGAAGGGATGATAACTGAAAGAAAGATTTGATTAGTTTTTTTCATGGTGGCCTTCGGTTCTAACAAATTTGTAAAGTAATGGACCGCCATCATAAGGAATAGCGGACAAGGTAGCGTCAGGATAATTTCTAAAAATAACTATTTGATAACTTTCTTGTTCATAAAGATTGGCTTCGAGTGTTTCATCAATGACAAAAAAAACGTCAGCGTCATAAAAATTTTCCATCGGTAACAATTGGGTGGTTTTAGTGCTAAAAAAATAACGATAATGATCACCTAATAAGTCTCGATTATCATTGATTAACACAAAATTAAAAGTTTCATTTTCTTTTAGTTCACCAAGTAAAACATTGGTTATGCGATGCAAATCAGCTAATTGAGGCGTAGTTGGGTAAAAAAAATTAGAGCGGTAATTGCCGAAAAAATAAAAAAGAAGAAAAAGAAAACAGATGATGGAGTAAAATTTTTGAGTAGAAAATAAACTAATTAAGTAACCAAAAAGTAAAAACAAGATGGGTAAAAAAAATAAAATATAATGATCAAAAACTGAGTGATTGTAAAAAACTAAAGCAAATAAACTAATGATTGAGCTGAGCCCTAATAATTGTAATGAGCTTTGGTATTTTTTTGCAGGCCTAATGAGAGTTAAATAAATAATAGCGATGAAAACTAAAACTCCAAAAGCTACTCTGAGACTATAGACATCTAAGTTGGGAATAAATAAAGTGGCAAATAAATGAGTTAACCGACCAGGAACTTTAATGAGTGTTTGAATAATGACTTGAATAAAGCTTTTGTCTAGTCCCTGAGGATTAAAACTTGATTCTTGACTAAAAATTGAAAAAGCTGCCTGAGTATTACGCCAATCATATTTCCAATCAAATAGGGCTAGAGGGACAAATGTTAGGCTAAAAATTAGCAATGCTAAAAAAGAATGAACATAGAATGATTTGAGTTTTGATTTTTCTTTTCGATGAGTTAGAAAAGCTTTTTTGAGCCAAAATATACCAATAACTGGAATTAAAATTAGGTTTACATAGTGCAATTGAATCAACAGACCAGCGGCTAAGCCAAGACTCAAATAATATTTAGATGAAGATTGATAAGCTTTAAGTGTTAAATAGAGAACCATAAGTGAAAAAAAGGCTGACAAATTTGGATTCCAACTGAAACGGGCATAGATTATAGCAATATGAGAAAAGGCAAAAAAGAAACTAGCCCAGAGCGCAGCCTTTTTGCCGACAAAAGCTTGTCCCCAATAATACATGAGAAAAATAGTGATGATATTAACTAAAGCTACACCAATAGCTGGTCCGATTGGACTTGGATATGAAAGCATGAGAAATGGGAGCATAAAGTAGTAATAAAATGGACCTAAATACATATTGCCAACACTAGTGACTGGGCCGATAAAAACTGGATCGAGCTCGCGGAAAATTCTAGCAACAATTAGTGCATCTCTACCCTGATCTCCTTGAAACATTAAAGTAGATTCTAAGCTGTAAAGTCTCAACCATGCACCAAGAATAATTATTAATGATAAAAATCCATAAAAAAGTGGCTGCGACTGAAAAGCAGCAACAAGACGATGCTTTTTTGATTGAATAAATTTAATTAACTGATTAGTGTTCTTCATTTTTGGTTTTTGGTCGCCAAATAAAATTATTATAAATAAAGTAGTTAAGAAATAAGGCAATAATTATACCTAATAACTGATAAATATTTTCGTGAGTGAGAGAAATTTGATTGAAAATAGTGAAAATAGTACTGGAGTCAAAATTAGAAACTAAAAGCTGCATTAAGATAATTTGGATAATGACTGAACCAGCTGAAGCAAAATTGAATTGAAGAAATTTGGGCAAAATTTGATGTTTGGTAAGTTTGCGATCAGCGAAAGTCCAAATACCATTGATGATAAAATTAGAAATGATTGCAAACTCAATAGAGATAAAATTCGCTAATTGAAGAAATTTGTCAGCAACAAGAAAACTATTCCGCATTAAAGCAAAAGAAGTTAGCTGTACAAGAGTACCAATGAAGCCAGTGACAGCAAATTTAAAAACACGACTCTTAATAATTTCTTCGAAGCGGGCTTTAAAAATATAAAGTAAAGTGTTTTTAATATACTCACTACCCAATTTCGATTGTCCAATTTTACGATCGATGAAATTGATTGGGACCTCGGTAATTTTAAAATTTTTTCTCACTGCTTGGTGTAAAAAACCAATTTGCCAAGTATAGCCACTAAATCTCTCCCCTTTCAATTCTGGCACAACGGCTTGGTAAACAGCCTTACTAATAGCTCGATAACCGCTAGTCCAATCACGAATGCGAAAATCGGTAAGAACGCACATAATTACAATATTGCCAAAAATACTATAGAATTTTCGTAAAAGTGGCCAGTTGGGGTCAATGCTGCCGCCGTTTTTGTAGCGCCCGCCAATCACAAAATCATAACCAGCGGCTAATTGAGCAAAAAATAAAGACAGAGAGGCAGGATCATGTGAGCCGTCGGCGTCAAATTCGAAAATATAATCGGCCTTAAGCTCATTAAAGGCTTTGTCCATGCCTTTGAGATAGGCGTTGCCAAGACCTCCCTTGGTAGGATTGATGAGTAAATGCAACTTCGGGTATTTTTTTTGCAATCTAGCTGCTTCTTCATAAGTTTTGTCTGGAGATTTGTCGTCAACAATTAAAATTTCAACTTGATATTGGCTGATCTTATCAGTAATAGCAAATATTTTCGGAATAATGGCAGCAATGTTTTCTTTTTCATTATACGTAGGGATAATGATGATGACTTTTTCCATATTAAAAATCGGCGATTTTGGCCTTGCCTTGCAAAATGGCCATTTCTGCCTCTACCATAATTTTTACTAATTCCTCGAAATTAATTGTTGGTTGCCATGATAAGGCTTTTTTGGCTTTGGAAGGGTCACCAATTAGTAAGTCAACTTCAGCAGGTCGATCATAAATTGGATTGTGACAGAAGTGCTTTTTCCAATCTTTAATGCCAACATGAGCAAAAGCTAACTGCATAAATTCACCGACAGTATGGGTTTCGCCAGTGGCAATCACATAATCATCAGCTTGATCTTGCTGAAGCATGAGCCACATCGCGACAACATAATCCTTGGCGTAACCCCAATCTCTTTTGGCGTCTAAATTACCTAATTCAACGTGTGAGCGCAAACCCAATTTAACGCTGGCTACTTGATTGGCAATTTTTCTGGTGACAAATTCTAGACCGCGTCTTGGTGACTCGTGGTTAAAAAGGATGCCAGAACAAGCAAAAAGATCATAAGACTCTCGATAGTTGACAGTAATGTAATGCCCATAAGCTTTAGCGACTCCGTAAGGAGAGCGAGGATAAAAAGGAGTTGATTCGCTCTGAGGAATAGCTTGGACTTTGCCAAACATTTCAGATGATGAAGCTTGATAAAATTTGGCTTTAGGTTGGAAAAAGCGAACTGCCTCTAGCATTTTGGTGACTCCAATGGCGGTATATTGACCAGTGAGAACTGGTTGAACCCAACTAGCTTGCACAAATGATTGGGCGGCTAAATTATAAACTTCTTCAGGCTGAATGTCTTTAACTAAAGTCATTAAAGAAGCCTCATCGATGAGATCTCCAGAAACTAAGTTAAAATTTTTATGCGTGAGTATGTTTTCTATGCGTTCATTAATAGGAGTACTAGTTCTTCTAGACATGCCATAAACTCGATAACCTTTATCCAATAATAACTCGGCTAAGTAGGATCCGTCTTGGCCTGTAACGCCGGTAATAAGTGCTTTTTTCATAATATCTTTCTTAATAAAGAGTGACTTAAATTTGTTGGTTGATTATATCATGCCAATAATCCAAAATATCAACTAATGTTTGTTTAAAAATAATTTGTGGTTGCCAACCCAAGGTGGTGATTTTACGATTGTCAACGCTGATTTCCGGATAGTCAATTGGACGAAGTTTATGAGGATCAATTTCTATTTGAATATGAGTTTGCGATAAAGTGATGAGTTGATCAAGCAAATCAGAGATTTTAATAGTGCGACCAGAGCCGATATTATATATTTCTCCGCTTTGACCTTTGCTCATTAATAGATGATAGGCTTGCACCATATCTCTAACATCGGTAAAGTCTCTTTTGGCATCTAAATTGCCAACCTTAATGATGGAGGCTTGCTTATTTAACTTAGCTTGGATAATGCTGGAAGCAAAATCGGCAACGACAAAACCGGTTTTCTGACCTGGGCCAATGTGATTGAAGGGGCGGGCAATAATAATAGATAGGTTAAAACTTTGTTGATAAGCTTGGGCAAGAAAATCTTGCGCAGCTTTACTAGCGGCATAAGGATTTGATGGTTTTAAAAGGCGATTTTCGTCAATAGGAGAGTTGAGACTCTTATCGTAAATATCAGCGCTACTAATTAGCAAAATTTTTGAAGAAGGAGAATACAATCTAACTGCCTCAAGCAAGTTAAGAGTTAAATGATAATTATTACTTAAGACTGTGGCTGGCTGACTAAAACTATCAGCCACACTGGCAAAAGCGGCTAAATGATAAATCTCCTGAGGTTGTAAAGTCTGAATTAGAGCGTCAACAGATTCTTGATGATTGAGATCAATTGAATGAAAAATAATATTATTTGAAGATGGGGTGGAAGAGCGATGAGTAGTCAAGTGGAGCTCGACAGTGGGATCTTGAGTTAATAATTGAGCAAGATGCTTGCCGACGAAACCAGTGCCACCAGTGATAAGAATTTTTTTCATAGAGTAATTATATCAGTAAAAATAATAAATTAATTACTAAAAAATTGATTCAAGATTATTAACGGCCAATGCCAAAATAATAATAACCAGCAAGTTTAAGTTTTTCAGCTTCAAATTGATTGCGAGCGTCAAAGAAAAATTGTGTTTTATTTGTTTGACGCTTAGAATAATCAAAACCAATGATTTGTGGCCATTCGATTAAAGCAATGATTAAATCCGCATCTTTGATTGCTTCTTCAAGACTTTCAACTTGTGAATAAGCTGAGTTTTGAGCGATATTTGGATCGGCAATTTGTTTAACCATCGGATCATAAGCAATAACTTGAGCACCCGCAGCTAAGAGCTGTGGAATAATTGCTAGGGCTGGGGCTTCTCGTTGATCATCAGTATTGGGTTTAAAGGCTAGACCCAAAATAGCAATTTTTTTATTTTTGAAAGTTGTAAGCTTGTCCACTAACTTGTCTAAGATTTGGGTTGGTCGATTGGAATTCAACTCATCAATGACGGCGAATAAATTTGGTTGAAAATTAAATTGAGTAATGTAATGAGCTAAAGCTTTAACATCCTTGGGGAAACAAGAACCGCCATAACCTAGCCCAGGATACCAATAGTGGGAGCCAATTCTTTTTTCATGACCCATAATAGCTAAAACCTCATCGATGTCTGCCTGAGAGTGTTCACAAATGTGAGCTAAAACATTGGCATAAACAATTCTTAAAGCTAAATAATCATTGCTGGCATATTTGGCTAATTGAGCAGATTCTGGTTTGACTCGTAGAATTGGAGCTTTAAGCGGAGCATGCAACTCTCTCAAGGCTTCGAAAGCAAAGTCAGTTTCAACGCCAATCACTACTCTATCTGGATAAAGAGTATCATCAACGGCGGTGCCTTCTTTTAAAAATTCAGGCAAACTTGCATAATGAATCACTTTATTGGTAAGGGAGGCAATGATTTCTTTTACCATGGGAATAGTTCCGGGCAAAACAGTCGATTTGATTGCTAAAATAGCGTTTTCTTTAAGATAAGGAGCAGTGGCAGTAACGGCACTTTTAATGTAAGATAAATCAATGGCGCCTTGATCATTGGACGGAGTGCCAACAGCGATAATAATAATATCAGACTGGCTAATAGCCTCTTGATAAGAAGTAGTAAAAATAAGATTTTGGCTTTTAATGCCTTGAGAAAGCATTTCTGCTAATTTTGGTTCGTAAAAAGGTACTTGTCCGGCATTGAGTGAAGCGACTTTTTTGGGATCAATATCTAAACCAATGACCTGATGTCCAAATGAAGCATAAACTACTGAACTAGTGACACCAACAAAACCGGTGCCGATGATGGTTATTTTCATAATTTTACTATTCTATCACAAAATTGACTTTAAAATTGGGGTGTTTGGTGGTTAGATTGCTGGTGAGTCACCAATTGAATTTGGCGATTGGAAATGGAGGGCGTGGCTATAGAGTTTTAATCACATGCGACTCACCAAAGGTGAAACTAGGCTAAGAGCCTAGTTGTCTCATAGTGACCGCGCGAAAGCGTAACTGATTGCAAATTAGGCAAAAGAAAAATTAAATCCTTGTTTAATATTTTAAACTTTTGATATAAATAGTGACTGATAGCTAGTTTATTATTGACAAAATATAGTTTTTGTGATATAATTATGGGATATGAAAAATGAGTCATTAGGGACTTTATCATTAGTCGTTTTATTGTTGCTAATAATATTGGTAGCAGTTTATGTGCAAAAACAGCAAGAGCTAGTGGTCTATAGACCTGACATCAATGAAGTAACTGGTAAAGCTTTAGAGTTATTAAGTGGAACAGCCACTAGTAGCTCGACTACTTGTCCGGCTGGCTGCGTACCAGCGGCAACACCTGTGCCTACGACCGATAAAGCTAAGTGGCAATTGGATCCAGTACCGAGAATAACATCACAAGTGGAACAGAAATTTAAAAATGAATTGTCAAAAAATCACTTGGAAATAGCTTCATTTGAGAATGATAAGATGTGGTGGCGAGAAAATAAAGATGGATACAGAGTATTAGTAAATGAGGCAAAAACTTTAGGAGTGCAAGTGCCAACTACTGAAACTGCTAGCCAACTTGCTCCAAAAAAAACGGGTGAAGATCATCCGGCTTTAAGACATCCGTTATTAAAAAAAGTGAATAAAGAAATTGAAAAACAAATGAAGGCTTTGAATTACAAAAAGAGTAGTATGGCTAATTGTCCTGTCAATGAGGCTTATGACCCTTTTAATAATTGCGTAAGCACTTTTACTAAAGGTGAGCAAAAATGCTCATTGATAGCTGGTTATGGTACATTAGATAAAAAGCCAAGTGCAACGCCTTTTTTAAGACTTGAATTATCTTGCAGCACGAATTATCAAACAGATTATAATCGTATTGCCCCCTATTTATTTTCGTTAAATATTGTAAGTCCAGAGTGGCTAGTGCCAGATATGGCAATTTATGATATCGTGGAGGTAAATGATTGGTCTAGAGTAAGCTTTGGCAGTAATTATGGAATTTTTAAGAAAACTGATGACGGAATGAGATTAGTGACCGGTGGAACCAATAGTCCCAGCTGCACTTTAGTCAACAGTGAAAATATCCCCAATCAAATTTATCAAACCTGCAAATAATTTATTGACTCAATAACTTTTGGTAATACAACAATCTGTCATATTGATGAAGATAGATATAGTAACCAGTTAAAAAGTGTTGAACGTCATCAATTCGGGAACGAAATAAATCATGACGGATGAAAAAACTATTGACAATTTTAGCAGGGTCTGGCATATACATAGCTATTTCAGGATAAAAGTAAGCGTCCAACATAAATTGAGCTCGAGCAAAGATAGTGTTAATAAACATTTTTTCATTAAATGTCTCAAGATATTGCAAATTAATTTTCTGCGACATTAAACGATCGTAGACCTCGAAGGTGGCCATTAATAATTCAAAGTAAGTATGAAAAGCAGTAGGCTGATGAGCTATTGCGTAGAGGTTTTCATGAGCATTGCGCAGGGCAAATTCATAATAACGACCGTTATCGGTATATTTAAGAACTTCGTTAAGGGCATGTGCAATCCAATGATCGATGTATTTAGTGTAGTCAGCAGCAATAAAATTATCAATGGCTAATTTGGCAGCAGTCAGCCATTTTTCTTCTTGAGTGAATGAATATAATTTGGTAAGAGCGAAAGTGGCTTCACCATCATAATAAACGATGCGGAATTTTTCTTTTAAATCATAATCTTTTTTTCCTGCTTCCTGATAAAATAAAACATGGTTGTATTCGCCTAAATCAGTCATTAGGCGAGTAATGCCTTGCCCTAAGCTAATAACCAAGTCTTGGTATTTTTGACTATTGGTGGCTTCCATGTATTCAATAAAAGCAATAATGGCTAAAGCATTGGCTCCTAGCTTAATTTCTTTTTCTGAATATTCTACGACGTAGGCAGTTTTTTCATCTTGATAAACTACTTGTTTTTCTAAATATGAAAGAGCTAATTCAATTTTGGTGAGTAATTCTGGCTTTGGTGTAAGTCGATATTGATTTAGAAGTCCCCAAGTGGCGCCGGCATGTCGAACGACATTATAACCAGAAATTAAGCGGTGAGAAAGCTGCCAACCATAGACAAATTGCCCATTGTCTTTAATGGAATTTGATAATTGATCTGAGGCGAGGGTGGCAATTTCCTGAACTCTTTCGGCACTTAAATAGTCGTTCTCTCTTCGACCATAACTTTGCATTTCGGGATTAGAATATAAATTATGACATTGATTTTGGTCACAAAAAAAACCATAAGCAGAAAAAAAATAGATTTCTGATGAATATTGATTGAGAGGCGTAGAAGTTGAATGGTCGTATTGACTGCGAGCTTGCAGATATTGATTGACGGCTTCATAATTTAACTCTCTAGTGGAGCGATAAGATATTAGCTGATTGGCATTGATTTCGCCTTCTAGAAAAGCAGTGTTAAGATTTGAATCTAAAGATAAGCCGTAACGAAAAAATTCATGATTGCCTGATTGGTTGATGCGATAATTAAACATTTTTGGATCAATTTGCTCGACATAATTAACTAAGTCGGCTTTAAGCCAAATCGGTTGGTATTGATGAGCTAATGAGTAAGCTTGAGCTTTTTTTACGGCAGAGTCCCAAGCTTTAGTGAAATTTTTTCCTTCTCCTTTAAAAACTCTGGCTTGAGATTGACCATCGCTAAGAGATAAAAAAAGATGTGAAGATTTGGATTTGACCGGACTTTGCTTAAGATCTTGATTAATTTTTTTGATGATTTTTTTATTATCAATAAAAATATGCTGATATAGGTCGGAATAAAGACTGTCTGATTCATTAATAGCTGTGCGGAAAAATAAGAATAAAAAAGCGACCAATAAACACAAAATGATGACAAATATAAAAAATTTGGTTAAAAGTTTTTTTTGATGATGATTTTTTTTAGACATAAGATATTGATAGCACATTTATTGTTCATTGTCAAGAAAAAACATTTTGTTCCCGTTAACGGTATAATACCTTTGGTGCATTTGGTAAAGTGGTTAAGATTAAATTATTGGTAAAAAAAAGAGAAGGAATTGCTAGTAGTCCAACCACTATTAATAAGAAATAGTGGTTGGATAGTTAATAAATTTAAATGGCTTCCAATCTCATCATCTTGGGTTGTTTCATCCAATCAGGAGTATTAGTAACAAAATCTGGGCGGTAAATGATAGTTTCGGTTGGGTTGGTGGCATTGTAGTCTGGATAAACGATGCCAGCATCTAAGCCACAACCTTTGAAAGTGCGTGAGGAGGTGATACTACTCCAACTAATAAAGCTACCTTCTAAGATTAGTTTTTTATCACAAAAGGCGCCACGATTGAAAACATCATCTAATTCATTTCTGCTAGAGGGAATTTCAATTTTATTAGCAATATAAACTCCTTGGACATGTCCATTACCAGAAGCACAAGTATCGCCAGTTATATCGTCTCCAAGATTGCCGTCAATGATGAGATTGTCGCGAACAATAAAAGCTAAATAATTGCCAGGAGTAAGCCTAATATCGTGATTGATAGTTAGATCGCCTTCAACAAAAACTATCATTTTTCCTGTAAAGTTATCTTTGAGATTAAGATTGCTGTTACTGGTGGTATTAGTTTTACAAACGGTGTAACCGTCAATGATGACTGGACTGGAGTGATTGCAAGCGGTGAGCTGGGAGTAATTAATTAATGATTGGAAATAGGCAAAATCTTCTTTATTATTGGTACTGCCGGCACTAAAAGCAGGGTAGGCAGCTACTGACTTTTGCGTGGGAGAGCGATTGTTGAGACTAGAGTAAGGTTTAAAATTTGTGCTACCAGCTTGACCACTCATAGCGATGCCAGCGGTGAATGAAGGCGTGGCAGAGCAATTACCAATGGGTCGGATGATATAGGGACTACAATTGGGGGCTTCGCAAGTACTATGATAGGCAGTATTAATTGAATAGACGCTATCGGCGGCGTAGACATTGCCACTAATGGTTTGCCACCAAGCTTGGCTAGCTAGAGAGTATTTACCACAGCGGAAGCCATTGGGACCACCATTACCAAGTGAATCTGGATTGAAGACATAATCACGAGACTTGGAGGCATCCCACTCATCTGGGTAAAGAGGGTTGATAGCAGCACAGGTTTTAAATTTATAGCAAAGCTCATTGTTGTTATGACAAGCAGAATGAAAAGTGTCTCTATGGGCAGAGTGAGTGTCGCAGCGCTGAATACCAGCGTGAGGAGTATCGAATTTTTTTCTGTCACAAGGAGGAGTAGTGGCAACTACTGGGCCAGTAAAACCACTATTGCAGGTAGGAGTGTGACAGCAACCATGACAGATGGGGTTAGTGCCAGTACAGCGGGCGCCGCTAGAATATGGAGGGTTTGAGCCTGTTCTAACTCCATAGCGACAAGTTGGATAATGAGTACTGTATGGAGAATCACAGCTGCCATTGACCGGAATAATGCTGCCGCGAGCATAGCAAGTGCGACCTGTGCCACCGCAGCGACCAGCAAACCAACTGCTGGAAACATTGTAATGACAGCTGTCGTCATAATTGGCAGCAGAATAAGAAGAATATGGATATGAGCCTGAACAAGTAGCGTGGACGGGAATCATGGAGCCTCTAAAGTAACAAGTGCGACCAGCGCCACCGCAAGTGCCTGAATACCAAGAGCTAGTGACATTGTAATAACAACTGCCATCATAATTGGCTGAAGAGTAGGATGAGTAGGAACCACCTGGACAAGTGGCAGCGACGGGGCAACAGCCGCAATAGATGCTGCCGCCGCAACCGTCTGATTGGTAGCCGCAAGAACCAGCGGGACAACGGGGAGTGCAGGTATTATCTGTGTCTCCGTCATTGTCTCCTGGTGTGTCAGTCGATGGATCTCCATTTCCACACATTGCAG
>CAZMIQ010000017.1:0-14777 GCA_964566525.1 uncultured Pseudomonadales bacterium
CTTGCCTTTTTCCACCTAGAGTTTACTTTCCTGAAAAAATTATTTGCTACAAATCTCGGCTTTGGATCTATCGGGTAAAAGCCTGCTTTCTCCTTGAAAAAATCCAAAACAAAATTAACTTCCTGCTTGCGTTTGTCCTCCTTTGGCTTTTTTTCAATTTCTTCAACATCAAAAAGTGTCGTTTTCGACAATTTATTTTTAAATAAATTATTATTATTACATTTATGTAATACATCTACATCTACATTATCATTTACATCTACAGTTATTTTTGTTATACCTTTGTTATCTTTTGTTATACCTTTGTTATTTTCCCACCTAGAGCCCATACCCTTTTTACCTGCTTCACTTCTTTTCTTTTTAGTGGCTTCCCATTTTTTTTGATCTCTTTCAATTTGACTTTTGATAAAATTAAAACCGATTCTTGTCGCTTGGTCGGTGATGGTAAAATCTTCCCCCCTTTGCCATTTAAAAATGGCTTTAAAGATTTTACCAATTGCACTATGATCTAAACCTTGTAAACAGTCCCAGTATTCAGTATAAATGATAAATGAATTTTTTTTGTTTTCTGTCATATTTTGCTCTCACCGTTGCCCTTGGAAGGCAAGCAAAATTTGCTTTTTAAGTTAGGCAAGCCTTTCTATTTTCAAATTCTTCCCTTTTAGCTTGTAATTCCTCCAAAGCATCAATCTTTGCTTTTATGCAAACTCTTTCCCTTTGAGCCTTTTCAATTCTTTTATCTAAATCTTCCAAAATTTGTTTTTCTGTCATAAAGAAATCCCTTCTAGATATTCACGACCCTTAATAATTTTTTGTTCTACCTTTAGCCAGTCTTCCTCACAAAATTCAAACTCATAAACTTTAAGTCTTTTTTCTGGCTCAATATCTGAGTTTACAAACCAGTTTAAAAATCGCTCTTCCAACTCTTCTTGGCTTAAGTGCGGGAATTGATAGGAGAGCTTATACATCTCACCACTTATTAGTTCTTCTGGAGTGTCGACAAGGCAGTAATTAATTTGTGCCTTTCTAAGACCAGTTAATTGCATGTAACAAAGCAACTGATAGTAATAATCAGCTGTTACACTTGCTTGTGTAACAGAGCCAAATGTCCAAATGTCCCAAGCATTTTTAATATCTATAATCATGTCTGGAGTAATTACATCTGGAGTGCCAATTAAAAACTCGTTTTCTAGTGTTTTATGGTTCTTAAAGTACTTTTGCTTAGTTACTTGCTCTATTAGCTCCAGAGCTTCGTTTTCGCATAAAGTGCCCTTTTTCATCTCCTTTGTCTGGATATCCTTTTTTCTGCCAAAGACTTCTTGGATATAAATATCCTTCAGAAAACTTTTAGCAGTTTCGCCAAACTCTTCCCCCTTTTTCCTTCCATTGGTCATGAGTTTTTTAACTGACGAGGGGTGGAATTTATAATCATTAAAGTTTACTTGTTGCATAACTGCTCCTCTCTTTGCTTGTAAATATCAAAAACATCGGGATTATCCTGCCCATTTACGGCTATTTCGCAAGCCTTAAGGTCTTTGAGAGTTTTTGCTTCCATAATGGCATTAATTAACCTATCCTCATCTTTTTTAGCAGCTATATATTGTGGATCTTCTTGGATGTTGTCAATGTAGGTAATGTCATCCTTGATGACGGCTTGGTCATAAGTTAGAGCTTGTACGATATTGGCGTTGAGTGGTGCGTACTTAGATAATAAAAGCTTGGTTACTGTTTTTTTAGCCATAGCATTAAAGTCATCTACCCAAAGTCCATAGCCTTTTTTGGCTGTTTGAGAGTACTTTACGCCATGTTTTTTGATGTCAATAGCTGACATATACAAAGACTTTTCAAATCCTGACAAGAGTTTGAAATAGGCAACAAAACCAATAATAGGCTTTTTTTCCCTATTTTCTGTAATCCAATCAAACTCAATCTCACCTGTTAAAAGGTCGTGATTTTTAATTTCACCCTCTCTAACATCTGTCGAATTGATTGTTTGTACTTGCCCAGACCGCTGAGCTAATTGAATAAATCCCTTGTAGCCCATTTGAAATTGAGCTACCATACCCAGCTTTCTATCGTTGTAAGGGATAACATAGGCAAAGCCTAAGTTTTGATTTATAGGAAGATCCAAAGCGGCCGCAGTCAAGCAGGCATTAAATAATGACTGCTTATCACACTCTTGGAGTTTGGTATTGGTATTAACCAAACTCACCACAGAGGTGACAAATTGGGGTGTTCTATCTCCCAGAATGTCACTCATTGCCTTTTTAACTGGTTCTTGAGCAATATATTGTCCAATACTTAAGTTCTTGTTCATAGTTGACTCGCTTCCCAGTCCGACCACTTCTCCCACTCCATGTCATCATAGGTGGGCTCGTCGTAGCCTAGTAATTTTTTTGAAAACGAAACCATGTCAAAAGAAAAACTTTCGACATTTTTTTTCATATTTAAATCAAGTGGTCGGTTAACTACCTTCCATACTTGATTATTTAGAGTTAACATGGTATAATTCATAATTAGCTTAATCTAATTACCCCTAATTGACGGGGGTTTTTAGAATACCTTTCCTGTGGCAACTTCAACGATGCCAAAATTTCTTTTTACATAAGTTTTCCCCTCAAAGGTGAAAACAGTGCCAAGACAAATACAATTTGCCTTCACAAACTCTTGAAGTCTAATTTTCATTAGATCCTTTCTTTTTTAAATCCTCCACGCAGGATAAGTCCGCTGCCTGAGCCGACTCACCTTGTATGGAGGCTTTATACTTCTTTATGAGTTGATCCACATTTTGCTTTGTAGTGCCGAAGCAGCGAGCAATTTCGGTGGTGGTTATTTTATTTCGCGTTTGTAAATTAAAATAGCCACGACCTAAAATCTTACCTGCAGTCGTGGCAATAGTTGTCTTGACAAAGCAAGACAGCTTGAAAAAATTCTCATGTGTGGTACAATTGTGTACAGATTTGTTCTTAGACATAAAAAAAACCCAGTTATTTCTAACTGAGTTTTTCTTAAAGGTTGGGTGCCCAGGAGAGGACTTGAACCTCCACACCTTACGGCATACGCACCTCAAGCGTACGTGTATACCAATTTCACCACCTGGGCAATAAACACTATTATAACACAAAAAAGATAGTCATTTATGCTATAATCATTCATTATGAAAATAAAAATTGCCGCTAATTACTCCCACAATTTAATTAAATTGATCGAAAATAAAAAAATTCAACTTAACTACATCAAACTTTCTCGCGCCGATGTTATTGACGAAGAAATTAATATTGCGAGCCAATATCAGCCAACGCTTTTGCATTATTTTCCCCATTTAGGCAAACCAACTTCGTTTTGGGAGCAATTTGATTGGCAATCAGTCAAAAAAAATATCAAATTAGGTCAATGTCCATATTTAAGTTTGCATCTAGATGCCTATCATAGTGAAATTGGTCAGCCCAGCTATGATGAGCTCTTAGCTTTAATGTTGCGTAATTATGAAATAATTACCCAGCACCTTGCTCAAAATCTGATGGTCGAAAATAAAAAAATTTTACTTGAAAATTGTGACCATGCACCATATGAAAAAGTCACCCCAGAATATAATCGGATTAACCATGTTTTTCAAGCGCAATTTATCAACGACTTTATCCAAAAAAGCGGGGCTGGATTGCTCTTAGATTTGGCTCATGCCCAATGCAGCGCCCATTTTATGAAAAAAGATATTAAAACTTATCTTCAAGAATTTAATTTAGAGTCAGTTTGTGAAATTCATTTAGCCGGCGCTAGAGAAATTGACGGTTATCTCATTGATACGCATTATTGTTTACAAGACCATGATTACCAGCTTTTAGAATGGGTTTTACCAAAAACTCAAGTAGCCGTGGTGACTTTAGAATACGGTGGCACGGGTGAAATATATTTAACTAAAGAAAAAAATAATAGTGATTTGTTGGAAAAGCAGCTGCTCAAGATTGCTAAAATTATTAATCAATATCATCCCTAAATGAAAACAATAGATTTATTTGCTGGCATTGGTGGCATCGCTTTAGGTTTTCAACAAGCTGGCTTTGATTGTGTCTACGCCAATGATCAAGACGAAAAATGTCAATTAACTTATCAAGCCAATTTTAAGCACGATTTTTCTCTAAAAAATATTGCACGTCCCACTGATGATTATTATCTTAGCGTTAATGATGAATTGCAAGCCTATCAATTTGATCTAGTTATGGCTGGTTTTCCTTGTCAAAGTTTTTCCAAGGCTGGCAAAAAACAAGGTCTTTACGACGACAAGGGCACTGGTGAATTATTTTTTTATTTATTAGACATTTTAGCCAATTATCATCCCGCAATTATTTTTTTTGAAAATGTAGCGAATTTGCAGAAACATAATCACGGTCAAACTTTTGGCTTCATGTTAGAAAAACTTTCACATTCAGGTTATTATGTCGATTTTAACATTTTAAATACTCGCCTAATAAGTGATTTGCCACAAAATCGTGAACGTTTATATTTAGTCGGTTTTCTAAATAGCAAACACCATCAAGCTTTTCATTGGCCAGAAAGTTCGCCTAATAACTCAAAAATTTCAGATTTATTGGAGCAAGAAGTCGCCGATGCTTACTACATTCAGGGTACTAGCTTATGGCCGAAAATTAATCACTATCAATTTCAAACTCATGAAGTCTATTTGTGGCGACGCAATCATTTGCGTGTTTACAAAAATCAAGCTTTTCCTACTTTATTAGCGAGCATGGGCACTGGCGGTCATAATGTGCCGATGATTAAGGATAAAAAAGGCCTACGCAAACTCACTCCAAGAGAATGTGCTCGCATTCAAGGTTTTAGTGATGATTATATTTTACCCTACAGTCTAGCCCATAAGCATTTATACCGGCAAATTGGCAATAGTGTAAGTGTGCCAGTGATAAAAAAAATCGCTTTTGCCATCAAAAATGTGTTATAATATCATTCTTGCATCAGTAACTCAGTTGGATAGAGTGTCTGCCTTCTAAGCAGAATGTCGTGGGTTCGAGTCCCGCCTGATGCACTTTTTACTTCAAGCCATTTTTCTCCAACTCATACTGCCACTCTCGGCGCCAATTATTAAAATCAATTTCAATAATCTGATTATTTGGCGGTTGCAGCAATTTCGCCCCTTTTTTATGATTATATTCAGCTAAATAATTAAGAGGATCGAGAAAAAATGATAAGTTTTTATAAAAATCACCTCTCACACTACTCCAGTTCATATCAGGCACTACAATCATGCCAGTTAGTCTGCGATTTTGGTCGAAAAGCAACACTACCGTCGGCCAGACCAAAGAATTAGTATTACTATAGCCTCTTTTAATCATTCTTTTACGATAACGCTGATTGATGCCAATATAATCTCTAGTATAAGGCAAACTAGTTGCAATCGGCGATTTAACTCCTCTTTTTTCACATTCGTCTTCTCCAGTATTAACAGACCCTTCATACAAAAAATTTGGATGTCGCATCCCACTCAACTCATTAATTAGTTCTTGAAAATTTAGACTATACTCAGCTTTATTAAAAGTCTTATGAATCACGGCAAAACCCATGACCACTGCTTTAAACAACATAAAACTTTCTAAGTCAAAATATTTTTGACATTTTGCTTTAACTCGGCTATTGTACCATAATTATTAATAATTATGTCTACTTTTGACTTTTTTTTCTCGTCTGGAATTTGACTGGCAATAATTTTACTCGCTAAATCTTGATTAACACCACGCTTGATTTGAGCTCTCTCCAAGCGATCCTGGGGTCGACTATAAATCAACCAAATTTTATCAAACTTATTTTGCCAATTTGCCTCAAATAGTAGTGGTACAATGGTGAATGTACGACCTACCCCTCTTCTTTCTTGACTATATTGCCACATCTCTAAGTAATTCCACACTCTTGGCCAAATTATCGCTTCAAGATATTTTTTTTCATTTGGATTATTAAAAATAAGTTTTCTCAAAAAGTTCTTATTCACTGTTCCGTCTTTTTTAAAAACAGTTAATTGATATCTATCTTGCAATATGTCCTTCAACTCTTTCGTTTTATATAATTTATTTACTACTTCATCTACGTCAATTAATGAATAATTCATTTTTTTGATTACTTGACCGACTACTGATTTTCCTGAGGCAAAATTTCCAGTAATCGCTATTCGCTCCATTATAATAGTAGACATATTATTGATTATACCCTATTTGTATCGCATTGAGTAGTCGCATCATTAATCAAAAAAAGGCCCGCTAAGCGGGCCATGAAGATTTAAGCAAAAAAATACTTGTCTTTTTTTCTTGGTTTAGATGTGGATGTAGGAGGGTTAGACTGAGGCATTACCTCAGTCTTCGGTCTGACATGTGGACTACGCACTTTTTTCTTACTCACGGAAAGTTTTTTATCGTCTTTAGACATTTTATTCACCTCCTTTCAAGTTAATAAAGTATTAAAATAAGCCAGCTAATTAGCTTATTATAATCTACTTGAAATGATTCAGCCTTATTCACAATAAAATGGCGCAAAACAAGTCATAAAAAAATTTTGATCACGCCTCAAAAATTCAAAATCATTCTGAGGCAACAGATTTGGGTCGGTAACAGTAAATTCTCTTTCGCTTTCACAGATTACGCTTTTGACCACAACTCTATTAGCAAAAACTTTTGTAATAGAGCTATCGATGTAAAACCCCAAATTACCCTTAATGACAATTTTGACTTTTTGTCCGCTTTGATAATCAAATGTTGTCCTCAAAGAAGGGATCAAAGGTTTTTCTAAGGCGTATCCCGCAATTTTGTACAATTCTCCCAAACAGAGCTTATCATCCTGATCATCCAACACTCTGTACTCCGCCTATCGTTTAATATTATTACGGACCAAGAAAATAAGATCATCAACTGTCTTAATTTTTACCCTAGGCAAATATTTCACCATCACACTAGTGCTAATTAGATGACGAACATTAGCCATTACTCCACCTCCTATTTTTTTTAAAGAACAAACATTTTAGTTTAAACCCAGAACCGATATTATACAATAATTAATATTTTTTTGACAACTAATGTTATAATGTTATATGACAAAAATCATTTTTGCCAATTTGTGGTTTTTTGCTGCAATTTGCTTTCTTATCATTTGCTCGACCTATTTCACCTATCCCTATGCCCCCAAAAACTGGAAATTTTTAAATAAACCCATAGTTTTAGGTCTTAATGACAGTGTTACAGATGAAATTTTGGAGGAAGAAGTTTCTATAGACCCACAAGCGACTAGAGCCGCCGCTCTAGCTCAAACTGCCGATGCCAGAGCAAAAATCGTTGCAAATTTTATCGAAAGAAATGATCGTGGGAATAATTCTCCCCTGCAACCATATGATTATTGGGGCAAAGTTTTTGTGGAAGTAGCTGACGAATTTGGTTTAGATTTTCGTTTGCTACCCGCGATTGCTAGAAAAGAAAGCACTTTTTGCAAAAGTAATATCGCTAAAAAATATTACAATTGCTTTGGTTATGGCGTTCCTGCCTCGGGCATCACAGAAGCAGGCAAATTTACTTCATATGAACAGGGAATTAGAGTGGTCGCTTCTTCTTTGAAACGCTCATACTTAGATAAGGGTCTGACTGACCCAGAAGCGATTATGGCGAAATATTGCCCACCTTCAGCTGAAGGGAGTGGCGCATGGGCCAAACATCTTAATCAGTGGATGACAGAAATGCGTTTTGATGATAAAAACATCAATCAAGATTCAATTACCAATGTGAATTTAGAAGAATTTACCCCGTAATTATGATTATTTTTGATATATTTAAATACCCTATTGACAACATAATAATTTATGTTATAATATATTTACCTTGGAAGGTCTTGCTCCTCACCGGGCTTGTACGTTCCAAGACAAAAAAATTCGAATCGCCTGGACAGGATTCGAGTTTTTTTTATTTATATGACAAAAAGATCTAATCTCATTGATTATTTAAGGGGTATTGCAATCATATTTGTAGTTTTAGATCATCTTTTTGTATGGTTAGGTTTAAACGCTCTCTGGCCCTTTTGGCATAATTTATTAATCTACTCAGTTACGCCCTTAATTTTTCTCGCTGGTTATACTTTTCAACTTTCATTTTTGAAAAGACCTCCTAATTTTAATTTAAATACTAACGGCAAATTTCCACTTTTTTCTTTTTTAAAGACTTATTTAACTTACTTCTACCATAAAGCCAAAAAAATAATTATTGCTTATACTCTTGGGTTATTTATCATTATTTTGTGGCAGCAAAACTTCAGTTGGCAGACTTATTGGCATTTATATTTTACTTTTCCCAATCAGTTTTATTTTATCATTATTTACTTACAATTACTATTTATTGCCCCTCTTATTTCATCCTTATGGACTAGTCTTGCCAGTATTTTACCAAAAATAAATTTCTTCATTAAATATGGAGTCATTTGTGCGCTGATTTTACTTGCCAGTTTACTATTTAATCGCTATCCAGTTTTTAGTAGCCAGATTTATTATCCAGGACAATTACTATTTGGCGGACTTCAGCTTTGGGTTTTTTCTATGGGTAGCTTATGCGCCTATTTAGTAACCAAAAAAATCATTCCCAGTCAAATCTTCACTATGAGCAACAATCTGCTTGGAGGTGCAATTATTTTAGTTTATTTATTTTTTAGCCACAATCAAAATAAAATTTTTGCTCACCCTCCAAACTATTTTACTATTTTATATTGTCTTGGGACTACAGCTATTTTTAGCTTTATTTATTTATCCCTAAAAAAATTTAAATTAAATTTCATTATTAAAATTACTGAGTATTTAGGTAAACACTCATTAGCTATTTTCATTTATCATAGTTTTTTTATCAGCGAATTAATTAAAAAGTTGCCAATTAGTTTTTTTAATTCATCCATTTATCTGCAAATTATATTAATTAGTTTCATTACTATAGTTTCTTCTATTATCTTGACTTATATAATCGATTTTTTGCTAGCTTATCTCAGCAAAATTTTCCATCCTAGAAATAGTTTTTCATGATAAAGTCTATCATCTTACTAGTCATTGTCTTTATTATTTGCCAAAGTTATCAAGTTCATGCCGGCACTAATATTTTTTTGCAACCTGCACCAATTACTATTTTAAGCACTGGCGATTTAATGATGGGGCGAAGCGTCAATCATCGTGGCTTAGTGAAAAATAATTATGGTTGGTCGCTGAAAGCAATCTCACCTTTTCTCTCGCAATTCGATTATGTCGTCGCTAATTTGGAAAACCCAATTACTTACAATTGCCAGCCGACTATTGAAGGAATGAAATTTTGCGCCCATCCTTTATCGGCTCAAGCACTTAAAGAACACCAGCTAGACTTATTAACTTTAGCTAATAATCACGTTTATGATCAAGGCAGCGAGGGTTTAAAAGAAACAAGAGAAATATTAGCTCAAACCCAACTCAGCTTCATTACTGAGGGCGAAATACATCAAAAAACCATCGAAAATGTTAAATTTGGCTTCTTAGCTTATGATGATACAGTTATGCCCATTAATGAGGAAGACTTTATTCAAACCATTAAAACAGCTAGTCAAAAAGTAGATATATTATTTGTTGCTCTTCATTATGGGCAGGAATACCGGTATCAGCCAGTTCAGCGTCAAAAAGATTTGTCACATCTAGCTATAGATTCGGGAGCAGACATAGTCTTAGGCAATCATTCGCATTGGCTTGGCCCGATTGAATTATATCAACATGGAGCTATCATTTATTCACATGGAAATTTTATTTTTGATCAAATGTGGTCAACTGAAACTAGACAGGGAGCGCTCATTGGTTGGACTTTTTTCGATGGGCAATTACGCTATATAAACATTTATCCTAATTATATTACTGATTATGGTCAAGCTAATCTATATACTGATCAGTCAATAGGAATGGAAATCATTAAAAAGATGCAAGAAATCAGTCATTTGGGTCAGATCAAAAATGGCACCTTGACAATTAACCTTAATGACATATAATTAACGATATGAATAAAAACTTTTCAATGGCCGCTTTTAGTCAAAAACTAATAATTAGCCTTGGTATTTTTGCTGTTCTCGGCTTCAGTGTTTTTTTTCTCATTATCAAGCCAAATTTTCAAAAAAATGGTAAATTTGATTTTATCAACTCCTTGAGTATGGAAGAAGTCAGCGGACAGAAATTTTCTCCAGCCGCACAACAAAACTTACTTAAACATGGAATATTAATTCGACCAATTGAGCAATCTTTTTATCAAATTGACCCAGAAGCTTTTGCCAATCGTCAAGATGATTGGACTTATTTATATCAAGAAATTGGCGGGCGTGATATTTGCCAAAGAGATGGTGGTAATGCCGTCTATATTACTAGTGATGCTAATTTACATTTTTATCACCGCTTGTTTTCAATGGAATTGGAGTATTTAGAAATCAGTCAATTTTTACCACTTTTGACAGAAATTGTTACTGAGCTATATCAGGATGCTCTAGCCCAATCACTCCTGACTTCTTCTACCGAGCAACAAGCCAGCTACCAACGTCTAGTTAACTATCTCACCATTCCCATGGCAATTTTAAGCAGCGTTGATCAGGTAAAAGAGGGTTATTCTAATACGCCACAGGGATTTTATCAGTTATTAGATGAAAAAATAATCGAAGAAAATTTCAAAAAACTCACTGCCAAGTATTCAGCTGAGAATGCCAACATTGTCGATCAGGAAATGATGAAAGTTCTAGCTGCGAGTGAGGTCAACAACTCTCTCATTACTCAACAACTTCATGATTATACTCAATACCAACCTCGTGGTCATTATAATAATCATTCATTAGGACAGGCTTATTTTATCGCCATGATGTGGCTCGGGCGGAATAACTTTGCTCTTAATCGCGACAATGCTGATCTCAATCGTCAACAAACATATGATGCTCTTAACCTCGTGTCTTTGCTCTCTTCCAGTGAGCAATTAGCAAATTGGCAAAAACTAACCAAACCGATTGATTATTTAGTCGGGAATAATGATGATTTAAGCGTTAATGATTATCTTCCTTTTGCTCAAAAAGCCTATAGTTTAGAGGAAATTGATTTGATTATTAATCAACTCAAGCAACTACCAAAACCACAAATCATGTCTGCTGTTATTCTAGACGCCGATATTGGTGATAAGTCTAAGTCAGCTGTTCAGGAGTCAACTCAGGCCTTCACTCTTTTCTCACAGCGCTTTACACCAGACGCCTATATTTTTACTAATTTAACTCAGGGAGATGAAGCACCAGACTCCATTACTGGAGAAAAGTTACCTAGCACTCCCACTGCTTTAATGGTGCCAGCTACTTTCGAACAAGAATACGCCCAAACGCAATTAGACAATTGGATTGATGAAAATGCTAGTCAGTCAAAAAAAGTTATTAATCAAGAATTAAATAAATTAAAAGCCGAATTCAACACTTGGAATCAAGAAAAATGGCAAAGCAATCATTATCTTAGTTGGCTATATACTTTAAATAGCTTAAATCAAGGTCAAAAACCAAATTTAGTCAATAGTCAAGCTTGGCAAGCCAAAAACCTTAATGCTTATTTAGGTTCATATGCTGAGCTTAAACACGATACTATTCTCTATGCCAAACAATCTTATGCGGAAATGGGTGGCGGCGGCGATGACTGTGACTTGCCAGCCGTACCCTATGGTTATATCGAACCCAATACTATTTTTTTTCAACGCCTAACTGATATGATTGGCAGTAATCGTCGTTATCTGATTGAAAGTCAACTCTTAACTGAAGAAGACCCATTCATCTGGCGACTAGATAGTTACCATAATGCTCTAAAATTATATCAAGAAATTCTTCAAGCCCAATTAGCAGAAGATAAATTAACCACTGAAAAATATGAAGAATTAAGAGTCTCTTTCGGTAATTTAGATGGTATTCTTAGGCCTATATTTGACGTAGAAAGTCGAGAAAAAAACGCTCGCTCAGCCATTGTCACCGACATTGCTACTGATGTCATTACTTCTAGCGTTTTATATCAAGGACTAGGGATTCCTGATGAAATCATTATGGCAATCGATGATCATCACGGTCGACGCTTGGTTAGAGGTCTCACTTATAGTTATCGAGAATTCACTCAACCACTAGCTCAAAGACTGACCGATCAGACTTGGCAAACTCAAGTCTATCAAGAAAATTCCCAATTACCTGCTCAGCCTCACTGGTGGAAGCCATATTTTGGTGAGTGAATTAAAATGGCCGCGGTGATCCCGCACCATTTATTAGCCTCAGACCTAATTGAAGAAGTTTTTTCTCAGTTGCAATGTCATAATGATGTTCCTCTCATTATTATTTCTCCCGATCATTATCAGCAACTTAAGAAAGCGCAACTTTATCTTACTAATCATGATGGTAAGGAGTTATTTAGCATTTTCCCAGCCAAATATCAAAAAATGTCTGAATTTAATCAAGCAAAAGTTGTTAATGAACATGGTTATGCCGGTTTATTGCCGATTATTAATAAATTCTGTCCCAAAGTCAGCGTTTACCCCATTATCATTAATCATCGCTCACAATTAGCTCCGATATATAGACAACTAGGTCGAAAACTAGCCTCTCTTTCACCGCTTTATTTAATAATTAGTTCAGATTTTTCACATCATGGTAATTTGATTGAAACCGAAAAAAATGACATCCTTAGTTTGCATGGATTGCAGTCTCAGCAATATGAGCAAATTATCAATGATTGTCTCAATTGTTGGGAGTTTTTGCTTGGTTACTTTCAAGGTCCACCAAATTTTCATTTTCAAAATCATCGTAATTCCTATCATTATGGTGGTGAATCAGAAAATATTACTAGTTATATTACTGGCTTTTTCACCAAATAGCTTCACTTTAAGTCATGTTATAATAAACCATATGCAAGAAAAAAAACACTTTGCCATGGATGAATTAGTTGCTTTTTGTAAAGCCAAAGGTTTTGTTTATCAATCAAGTGAAATTTATGGCGGCATGAGTGCCATTTACGATTATGGTCATTATGGCGTTTTATTGAAAAATAATATTCGTGATCAATGGTGGAAAGAGATGGTGCAACTTCATGATGATGTTCTAGGATTAGATAGCGCCATTTTTATGTCACCCATTACTTGGAAAGCTTCTGGACATCTAGATAACTTTGATGACCCCCAAGTAGATTGTCGTCAATGTCAGTATCGACTTCGGGCCGATCATCTTTTAGAGGAATTTGGCATCAATGCTGACAAACAAACGCTTGAATATATTAATCAAGAATTGGATAAAATTAGAAAAACCGGCAAATTAAAATGCCCTAATTGTGGCAGTCAAGACTTGACTCCCGCTAAACAATTTTCCTTAATGGTGAAATCAAATATTGGAGCCCCTACGCAAGAGTTAACTGAGGAAAATGTTGTTTATCTGCGTCCCGAAACCTGTGGCGGCATTTACCTTGATTATAAAAACACTTTAGATAGTCTTCATCCTAGTCTTCCCTTTGGTATTGCTCAAGTCGGTAAAGCTTTCAGAAATGAAATTATTGCTCGGCAATTTATTTTTCGCACCCGAGAATTTGAGCAAATGGAAATGCAATATTTTTTAAGACCGGAAGAAATGGAAGAAAAGTATGACTACTGGCGGGAAGAAAGATGGCATTGGTATTTAGATTTAGGCATGAGTAAAGACGTTATTAGATGGTATAAGCATCAAAAATTATCTCACTACGCCAGTCAAGCCTATGACATTGAATATAATAGTAAATTTCTTGGTGGTTTTAAAGAAATTGAAGGCATTCACGCTCGAGGAGATTGGGATTTATCGCAACACAGCAAGTTTTCTGGTCAAGACTTAACATATTATGACCAAAAAACTAATCAAAAAATTATTCCCCACATTATGGAAACCTCAGTTGGTCTTAATCGTCTCGTGTTAATGTTTATTGACCATGGCTATCATCAAGAAAAGGTTAATGATCAAGTCCGCACTGTGCTCAAGCTTGATCCACGATTAGCACCAATTAAATTAGCGATTTTTCCGCTTTTACGCAATAAACCAGAATTAGTGTCACAAGCCAAAAAAATTGCCGATCAATTAAAGCTTCAATATCAAATCGAATTTGATGATCATGGGAATATTGGTAAAAGATATCGACGTCAAGACGAGATCGGCACCCCATTGACTTTAACGATTGATTTTGATAGTCTTAGCCAAAATGACTGCACCATCCGCAGTCGCGATACTATGAAACAAGAAAGGGTTTCTCTTAGTAAGCTTAAGCAATATTTGAAAAAGAACCTAGGATTTTAATCAATGCTGCAAATAATTTATCGTTGTAAAAGAATCTATCATTTTTTTAAAACTGGTTTATTTAATGGTTTTTTCGCTGCGATTCGTTATCGTCATCCAGAAAAAAAGCTAAAAATTATTGCTATCACTGGCACAGACGGCAAAACCACTACTGCTAGTTTAGTTTATAGCCTCCTAAAAAACGCCAATTATAAGGTTGGTTTAATTTCGACCGTCGCTGCCTATATCGGCAATCAGAAAATTGATACGGGTTTTCATGTGACTTCGCCATCACCTCGGGATTTATATCGTTTTATGGCCCAAATGGTCGATCAAAATATCGAATATTTAGTACTTGAAATCACTTCACAAGGAGCCTATCAGTGGCGCAACTGGGGTATTAAACCAATTATCGCTGGTCTAACAAATATCGACCGAGAGCATCTCGATTATCATCTTACTTATGAAAA
>CAZMIQ010000018.1:0-9373 GCA_964566525.1 uncultured Pseudomonadales bacterium
GGACATCGAAGTCTCCGCCTACATTACCAGTCGGCAAGCGCCAGCCTTCAGGACATAAACCTTGCACATTGGTGGTAGGACCAGTGTAGGTAGTATTGTAATAGGCAGTTGAATGTTGCATGGCCGCTTGCCAGTTGTAGTAATAACCACAGGTAGTAGAACCAGCCGTACAAGGAGCGGAACCACCAACCCGGGGATCACGACAGTCACCATAGGTGTCAATGCCAAATTGATTGGAGGGCGTGGCAGAACCGTTGCCATCAAAGATAGATTTGTCAGCACAAGCATTAGTATCACCCCCATACATTAAATTATCCACCATCCAACATTTACCATCAGCGAATTTTCTGATTTCATATTGTTTATTATCTCTAATGTCAGTTAGAATTGGTCCTTGAGTGAAGTTAGTCCCAGAGTAGCTAATGAGGCACAATCGTCCCAACCTTGCATGGTAGCATTACTTAAGGCATTCCATTTAACTAAATCGACAAATTTACCAGTTTTAGTAACTTTAATTACCTCCCGACCATTAATGGTGGTGGTAGCCCCAACGGGCATGGAAAAGGGAGAAAAGCGACGAGCATGAATTGAAGCTGAAGAAAGAAATAAACAAAAGAATAAACTAAAAATTAAACAAGCGGTTGAGCGGTTGAGCGGTTGAGAGGTTGAAACATATTCTTCATATGAATACATTATAACAAAGCAATTATTGAATGTCAATTACAATCTCTCAATCTCTTTCTTAAAATCTTCCACCGAATTAAAATCTCGATATACACAAGCAAAAAGCAAATATGACAAGCTATCCAAACTTCGTAATTTTTCTATCACCATATTCCCTATTTCCATACTTGGAATTTCTAATTTACCACTCACTCTAATCTCTTTTTCTACCTCATCCAATAAATTTTCAATTTTTTCTCTAGAAATTGGTCGCTTCCAAGTTGCCTTCACCACCCCTCTTCTCATTTTTTCCCGATCAAAATTTTCTTTCCGACCATTTTTTTTGATTACTTTAATTGCCATATCATCCACTCGTTCATAAGTAGTGAATCTCCGCCCACAACTTTCACATTGCCTTCTTCTTCGCACCGCTTCATTATCTGGTGTTTCTCTCGAATCTAGCACCACTCCTTGCAAACAATGACAAAATGGACACTTCATTTTTTTAATACTCCTTCTACCGCAATTAATTCTCCCTTCATTACATCCAGCCTTGCTTTCTGACTATCACTCATAAAAATCCGCAAATCATTATAATCATTTTTAAATTCTTTTTGAATTTCCCGCCATTTTTTTATCTGAGCTTGATTTTCAACAATTTTACTAATACTTGTATTGGCATTTAATAAATACTGATGTGCTTTACCTAAAGTCACAAAAGCCAACTCACCTTTTTCTTGATAAAAAAGCGCTTTCGCTGCCTGCATTCTTTTTTTAGCATAATTCATTTCCAATTCCGCCGTTTCTTCTTTATCCGCCATTTTCAATTCCAAACGATCTATTGCCACCACTAAAGGATATAATAAATGATCTGGTAAAATTTTTTGATCGAAGTATACCACTTTATTTTTCGCACTGATTTCACTTCTTCCAATCGACATGGTTGCTAATAATGAAATTAAAAACACCAATACTCCCAAAAAAATCGTAATAATTGCAAACCACCAAAATGTTTTTCGATTTTCTAACATATTTTATTTATTATAGCACATCAAAACCAATCTCAACCATGATATAATATCATCAATTGTTGCCCCGATGGCGGAATTGGTAGACGCGCTAGACTCAAAATCTGGTGGGCTTTACGCTCATGAGGGTTCGATTCCCTCTTGGGGCACCAGCAAAACACCTACACAGGTGTTTTTTTATGACAGACGAGACTCTGAATAATTACTCCATAAGTTAAAATTAACTCCGCTTGCTCCCTCGATTCAACTTCAAATTCCATTTGACGCAATCTTTGCAAAATTTTAGCCAAATAATCTGGCTGTTCATATTTTTCTAAAGCAAGCAACCATTTTCGGCTTTCAACCCAAAATCTCTCCGCCGCTTTCACTGATCCGCTAGCTATGAAATTTGCTATTCTAAATAAATCTTGGGACAACGAACCTAAAAGTATTTGCTCTTCGCTCATAATATTTCCTTAAAAAAATATTCTGTCAACTCTTTATACTTTTTTCGAATTTCTGCATCCAAAATTTCATTCTTAGAATTATTGTCTCTTGGTCTGATATTAATAAATGAGTTGTAATCGATTTCTTTCGTTTCTAAATTCAAACCTCCACCCCAAATACTAGCTTGTTTCGAACCACTTTCCAACAATATTTTCTCACCTTCATAATGAAGACGCATCCCGGCCACACAAATCTTTTTTTCAATATCTATTACCGTCTTAATATAAACTTCAAATTCCTCTTTTAATTTTTCAATTTCACTGACAATAAATGGCTCTTTTTTCAATATAATCATCCAACAATTATATCACAACCACATTCCCCCAAAAAAGCCCTACTATTTCAGTAGGGCTAACTCAATAAAACAACTATCTTCTCCTCTCTTCCATCGTCTGTCTTTGTATTTTTTGCCAACATTGCTTACAAAAATGTGGCGGCTGACGATTCAAGGGATTTATTTTCATCAAAAATCCACATTCTTTACAATAAACTATTCTATACTTCCTCCTTTTCCCCATATTCGCTTCATCTTGAACTTTTGGCCAACACTCCGCGCAATAAAGCGCCGTCTGCTTTTTTACTCCCTTTGCCGTAACTAATGCCTTACCACAACTCAAGCACCTTGTTTCCCAGCGTTTATAATTATAACCATTACCACCGCAATATTTACAATGCTTTATTACCAAAGACTTCTTTCCAGCTACTCTTTCTTTTAAAACATATCCCTTTCCTCCACACACTTTGCACAACACATACTGCGTCAATTTCACCACCTCCATTTAGTTGTTTTAAAGAACGTAATGACCCTTTAAGTCATTTTATGTGATATTGTATCACACTCTCCTGTCGGAGTGACAGGACTCGAACCTGCGACCTCTGCGTTCCGAACACAGCGCGCTACCATCTGCGCTACACTCCGTTTTAATTCATTGTATGTGTCACATCCAAATCCGCAAATCTCATCTTATTTCCAATGAAAGCTACTGCTACTTCACCCACTGCTCCATTACGATGTTTGGCAATTTTTACATCCACAATATCCCGCACCTCCTCATTTTTACGATACAAAAACACCACTACATCAGCATCTTGTTCAATACTACCAGATTCACGCAAATCAGACAATTGCGGTACCTTCTCTCCACCTCTATTTTCTACTTGCCGCGATAATTGCGACAATGCCAAAACCGGTATTCTCAACTCTCTGGCAATATTTTTCAAACCCTGAGAAATCTCCGCCACCTCCTGCACCCGATTATCTTTGGTTCTACCATGCGCTAATTGTAAATAATCTACCACCAAAAAGTCAATTTGTTGCTGCATCATTAACCTTCTCGCTTGCGTTCTCATGTCAAAAATAGACAAACCAGGAGTATCATCGATAAATATATCAGCTTCCGCCAAAATCCCCATCGCTTCAGAAAGTTTTGGAATGTCAAAATTAGCATCTAATCTCCCTGTTTTCATTTTAAAAGCATCAACGTCGGCCTGATTTATCAGCAACCGATCCACTAATTCCTCTTTACTCATTTCCAAAGAAAAAAACGCCACTTTCTTCTTCTGTTTCACTGCCAAATGATGAGCAATATTAAGTGCAAAAGCCGTCTTCCCAGTCGCTGGTCTCGCTGCCAAAATAATCAAGTTGGAAGGATGCATGCCAGATAAAATATTATCCACTCCCATCAAGCCCGTTGGCAAACCTTGAAAAGCTGCGCCCGATTGCCTAATTTTGTCAATCCGCTCGAAACTCTCCGCCAAAGTATCTTTAATATGAATAAAGTTTTTATCTTTTCTTGATTGTGAAACCGCAAAGATTTCTTGTTCAGCCTGATCCATTAAATCTCTAGCTTCTTTACTATCATCGAATCCCATTTGTGCCATCGTTGATCCTAAAGTAATTAATCGCCTTCTCATCGCTAATTCGCCAATTATTTTCGCATGAGTGGTCGCATTGGCTGCCGAAATTACCTCATTTGCCAGTTCAGTTAAATAAGCTGTCCCTCCAGCCATTTTTAATTCTCGATTTTTTTTCAACTGATCACTTAAAGTCACTACATCAATCGGTTTATTCAATTCATATAATTGTCTCATCGCTTTATAAATTAACTGATGTTCATGATTATAAAAACTCTCTTCCGCCACCAAATCATCCACTTTGAAAATCGTCTCCGTTTCTGTCAAAATCGCTCCCAAAAGAGCCTTTTCCGCTTCTAAATCTTGTGGTGGTAATTTATAATCTGCCATTTTTTTACTCAAAGACAACTATCTCTGTTTCTGCTGGTAGTCTATCCTTGCCCACTTCCAATTTTTTCACTGGAGTTGGCGCAATACCATACTCATTATTAAAATTATCTAGTTTAGCTAATTGTCCAAATTTTTCCTGATTATGACTATCAGTGCGATAATGCATCGGAATAAAAATTTTCGGCTCTAAGCTGTTCATGACTCCAATTGCTCCCTTAGCATCAACTGTATAATGACCTCCTACCGGACACATTAATATGTCTATTTCACCAATTCTATTTATTTGCTCTTCATCCAATTGTGAACCCAAATCACCCACATGACAAATACTCACTCCATCCATTAAAATTACCACTACTAAATTTTTTCCTCTTTCTTCGCCTTTTTTATCATCATGAAAAGCCTCAATCACAAAAAATGACACCCCTTTCGCCTCATATTCACCGGGTTTATCAATCACCATCGGCTGTTCACCCAATTTCACTCCTTCTATTCTCTCTACTGAGCTATGATCTTTATGAGCATGAGTCGACACGACGATATCAGCCACTTGCTTACCTAAATTTAAACCCACTTCTTTATCATATGGATCAATAATCACCGTTACTTTTTTATTTTTCAATTTAAAACACGCATGACCTAAATAAGTTATTTCCATATATCTTTCTATCAATTTATTGCTATTTTTTACAATTAAGGTGATTTTACCACAAATATGTGCTAAAATATCCACCATATGAAAAAAACCATGGGCAAAGAAATTACTTTCGCCATTATTAGCGGACTAATTATTGCACTTATTATTACTTTCATTATTTATTTTAAAAATAATCAAGAAGAAGTTAATCAATTCCGTCCTTCTCCTACTCCCATTCCTATTACCAGCTTACCAGATAAAGCGGATGATCCTCTCACTATCACTTTTCCAGAAAATGAAGTAGTTTTTGAAGATCGATCCCTCACTCTCACTGGTCATACTTTTCCCCTCACTCCTATAATTATTTTTCTTAATCAAAAAGATTTTTTTACTCAAAGCGACGAACAGGGTAATTTTTCTTTCGATCTTAATTTGGAATCAGGCAGCAATCATCACATCGTCACCACCATCGATAATCAAGGCGTTAATTACTCAGACGAAAGAATTGTCATTCATACCAATAAATCACTTGAGGAAAAATTAATCTCTGAAGAGGAAATTACCACCGAAGATTTAGAATAATTATTTTAATAATTTGACATCTAGCCAAATTATGATAGAATAAGCCCATAATATGAAAAAGATTTTTACTTCAATCATTATCTTATCTTTAATCATCTTTAATCACGCTCAAGCTCAAACCGAAGAAGCCACTAGCAGTGAAATCACCATCGAAAAAAAGGTTAAAAAAGAAGAAAACACAGCTCAAATTCTTCAAAATTTAGAACGTCTGGCTCAAGATTCGCCTCAAAAAGAACAGATTAAAGAACAATATCAAGACGCGACTCTTAGGCCGCGTGGTTTTATCGCCCAAATCGTCCAATTGCGTGATGACACTTTTAAAATCCTCACCCTCGATCAAAAAGAACTTTTTATTACCCCAGATAAAAGCACCACCATCGTCAAAAAAGGGCAAAGCACCACCGGCGAAAATTACACTCTCACTGACTGGTTCGCTATTGATGACTGGCTCGTGCTTATTGGTGTCCAAAATGGCGATATTTTTCAACCTCGCCGAATTTTAATTTCCAGCGAATCATTAGCACCAGTCGAAACTTTTGTTTATCGCGGCACTATTAAAGATTTAAGAAAAGACAAAGTCGATCTCACTTTTCTCGGACAAGAAGAAGTCCAATCTTTTAAAATCGACAAAAGCATCAATTTAGTTGACACTCACAATGAAACCGTCGCCATAGCGGATTTGACCCCAGATACTCCTATTATTGCTATCGGCACCAAAAAATCAGACTCACTCCAATTGCAAACCTTACGCCTACTCTAATTTCATGATATAATAAATCACTCTTATTGCTCAGGGCCTATCGTATAGTGGTAGTACGTGGCATTCGCATTGCCAAGACGCGAGTTCGATTCTCGCTAGGTCCACCACTTTCATCCATATTTTATTCATTAATATTTTAGATTGAAATTATGTCAAAAAAAACATTCAATGCCATCTTAACTCAGTATCTAACGCAATCATTATCGACAACACTAAAACATAGTTTTTTATATGCAATTGCTTCATTTATTCTCTTGTATCCTTTATTCTTGCTTTCTATTGAAATATTAGTAATATATGGTTCAATAATATGGTTTGTTTTAGCTTATCTGTCTTATTTTTTATATTGCTATCGTTTTCGAGTTAGAATACCTGTTTATATGCCGGCCTTAATTTGTATTGGCATTACCATACTAGCATCCAACAGTGGTACTTTTGAAGGCTTTGGTATCCTAGCACTCATACCTTACATTCTTCCACTTTTGCTTTTTATTTTACCAATCAGTATCATAATTGATTTGATACTTAGTTTTTGGGCGATGAAAAATGTACTAGGAGTAATTACTAGTATACTTGTTGTAATTTTAAATACCACCGTATGGCTTGCCTTCCCTTTTTTCAGCGGCGACTCATTCATTCCACTAACAACCACCATGATTATTTTACTACCCCTGCTTATTTTACTTCCTTGGCGCTTTTATCTCCAACGCCATTCTGAAAACAAAAAATAATCTTAATTATTACTTAACTCAAAAAACTAACTAAAAAAAATATTAAAGTTTCTAAGCTCCTTACTCCATTACTATTGTGTCAGCTTAACTAACAAACCTCGGCTTAAACCCCACTTCTTTCAAATTAAACCATCTACCCCTTCACTTCTTCCGCTCTCTCAAGCTGCAATACAATTATTCAAACGAATTCTGACAAAGTCCACACCACTTGCTTCTCATGTTACAATTATCTTTAATTCTAAAAAAGGCAGGTGGGTAAAATGTCTAAAGAAACTTTTTTAATTTTTTTGAGCCTAGTAGTAGTTGCTATTCTTTTTCCTTTTACCATCAACTTCTTTAATCCTAAAAAGCAGGATTCATCAGAATTTGATACTTTTCGCCGTTATTAGAATCAACCCCCGCCGCAAGCGGGGGTTACTTATTTTCATATACTTGACAAAAATCTTTTATCAGTTACAATTACCATACTTTAAACTACAAAGGAGGCATCTTTAATGTGCGTTTGGTCATTTATTCTAGGCAGTCTCGCTGGTAGTCTCATTAGCAGCACTTTGATTATGCACTTAGGCTGGTTCACACCCAGAAAACAAGATTAGTAGTTTAATTCTTCCCCGCTCACGCGGGGTTTTTCTTCCTCTAATACTTGACAAATAACCTATAATAAGATATAGTGATGCTCCCCGCACACCGTACTACGGCTAGCAACTACTCGTTGCTTGCCGGTACTACATGCGGGGCTTCATGCTCCGCTACAGCTCTACGAGCTGTCCCTCGTCTTGCTCCCACTGATGCCTTACATAATTTTTTATCATAGTTTCGTTCAAACCCACACTTGATATAAAAAATCCTACTGACCACATAGCTTCTCTTCCACCTCGTTTTAAGAAATCAAATTTCTTTCTCATTATTCTTGAAGAGTCAGCTTTGAGATTTTTAACAATATCTAAAATTGCATATTTAGGTGGAATAGTTATTAATATATGAACATGGTCATCCATCACTTCTACCTCTTCTATTATCACATCTTCATACTTATCGCTAATCACTCCAAGGATTACCTGTTCACAATATGAGCCGACTCCAGATTTTAATAATCTATGTCTATATTTAGGAATAAAAACGAGGTGATATAAAAGTTTATAACAACAGTGGGCTTGAACTCTGGTTTTCATTAATAGTTTTATTATACTCTAAAATCACGCAAGAACTTGGGCCCACTTCATCCACAGACTATCGTCTGTGGTTTTAAGTAAGGAACGAATAAGACTATTAACTAAAAGGGGGTGAATAACTTGATTGATTGGTTTTTCATCGCTGGCTCCGCCCTTGGCGGCGCCATCGCTCCATGGCTAGCCATGAAGTTTGGATGGCTTTAGTTATCCACCCCGCTCACGCGGGGGTTTTTTCTTTTTTATGATACAATTAACTCATTATGTCAGAAAAGTTATCTTTTTCTTCCTCCATGGAAAACTTCTCCCTCTCCTCTGCTCTTTCGGAATTCAAACAAAACCAATTTCCTCATCCAGAAAAAAAAGCCAATCTTTCCCAACTCAAAGAAAAACAAATTCAACAAAAATATTATCTCGACCACTTAGTCTCCACCATTATCGACTTATTTGACCAAGAAACCACTCCCAACGCCCAAACTTTCATCAATTTAATCGATCAAGTCTCTGGCGACGCTTTTATCGCCGGCGTCGGTTTTGATCGAAAACAAAAAGAAAAAATCAACCACGCTCTCCAGAACTATCTTACTTATCAACGTCGCATTGCGCAACTTTTAAATTCCCAACCTACGAGTGGTGAAATTATTTTCCAACTTATCGGTCACCGTTTCCCTCCTGATTTACATCAACAACTAAAACAACTCCCTCTTCTTGCCTATCAAAAGCACGGCTTGCTGCATCTGGAAGCGACCAATAATGATGACTTCTACTTTATCATCAACCAACTCCATCCCCAAGAAAAAGCTACTCATCAAAAAACCAGCGGTCTTTTTATTAAAGCTGCCAGTCAACTCAGCACTTTAGATTTCGCCCTTTATAAAAACACCAATCTTTTCAAAACCAATCCTTACACCCGACACGAAAGCCAACATTTTTTTCAGCATTTACTCGATCATCCTCCCACTCCACCCACCACTCATGATGAACTCAAGCATTATTTAGCCGCCGGTTATCAAGGCGTTAAAGATGAGATTTTAGCCTATGCCAAACAAGGGGATATCGACTTTTCTCGACAA
>CAZMIQ010000018.1:9383-14688 GCA_964566525.1 uncultured Pseudomonadales bacterium
TTAAAAACTACTCTCGATCACACTCTCAACTCACCCCCAAAGAAACCATTCTCATCAAACAATACTATCATCAGCTAACGCGCAGTCAATTAGCTTTTCAAGCCTTTGCTCATCAAGATTCACTTTCGCTCAATCAAATTATCGCCTTTTTTTCTACTCTTCCTCTGCCCCAATGGGTTAAAGCCACTAAAAATTACGCTCAAGCAAAAAATCACCACCTTTTCTATAATTTTGCCCAAGAAATCAAACAAAACAACCTCAACCTCTCCACCAAAAGCTCCTATTTTCAACTTCTTCAATGGTGCGATTATGGCAATCAAACTAATTTTCATCACTATTTACAATTTGCCCAAGAAGCCAGTCAATTTTCAGACGAAGACTCATTTTTACTTACTCATAAATTTTTGTCGCGCTATCAGATACTCGCTCATCGTTTTCAACCCAACCTCTTATCTCAACCAATCACTCAAGCTCAAATTACCCAGCTGCAACAACATCTCAATCAAAATAATTATCCCAGCCTGCAACTCCTTTCCCATCTTGTCAATTCTAATTTACCCTAGTGATTCTTTTTATCATGATGTATAATAGCTTTCTATGACAACAAAAATCAAAGTCGGTCTTTTCTTCGGTGGGCAATCAGCCGAACACGAGGTCTCACTCCAATCTGCCCGTAATATTTATGCCGCCCTCAATCAAGAAAAATATCAACCTTTTCTTTTTGCTATTAGCAAAACTGGTCAATGGTATCTTGCTCCTGCTACTAATTTTCTCCTCCATCCTCACGACCCAAAAAACATCTCCCTCAATCTAGAGGCATGCCAACCCATCGCTTTCATTCCCCAAAGTCAAGGTCAATTTATCAATCTTCACACTCATGAAATTCAAACTGTCGATCTTGCCTTTCCCATTCTTCATGGTCCTTTTGGTGAAGATGGCAGCATTCAAGGCTTATTTAAAATCATCAATTTGCCCTTTGTCGGTGCCGATATTTTAGGCTCAGCTATTGGCATGGATAAAGATATTATGAAGAGGTTGCTCCAAGCCGCCAATTTGCCCGTCGCCAAATTCCTTACTTTCACTCAAAACAATACTTTGTCATACGAGCAAGTTGTCACTGAGTTAAACAATCCATTTTTTATCAAACCTGCCAATCTTGGCTCATCTATCGGCATTAGTAAAGTCAACAGTCAATCACAATATGACCAAGCTTTAACCGAAGCTTTTACCCACGACAATAAAATTATCCTAGAAACTTACATTGCGGGCAGAGAAATTGAATGCTCAGTTCTAGGCAATCAACCTCCCAAAGCCTCACTTCCAGGAGAAATTATTCCGCATCATGAATTCTATTCATATGAAGCTAAATATTTAGATGAGCAAGGTGCCACTCTGAAAATTCCTGCCAATCTTAATCCAAATCTTACCCAAAAAATCCAAACTCTCGCTCTTAAAACTTTTGAGGTGCTTTCTTGTCGTGATTTTGCTCGAGTCGATTTTTTTCTCCAAGCTGACAATCAAATTTTTATTAATGAAATTAATACCATTCCAGGCTTTACTTCTATTAGTATGTATCCACAATTGTGGGAGAAAAGCGGACTTAATTATCAAGATTTAATTGATCAATTACTCCAATTTGCTTGGAACAGACGATAATTTTTATTCATTCTTTTCATATTCCCCTCTTGAGGAGCGGGCTTCCACAACTCTCTGGTCACTGAGTGGCTACTTACACCTCTCCGCCACTAGGGAGCATGCTCCCTCACCATCTCTGTAGTCATATCGAAGTGACAGCTAAATACCTCACTCCATCAAAAAACCACCCTTTCAGGTGGTAAATTTCTAAAATTAAGATAAACAATCTGATACAAATACAGTAGTAAGAAGCCGACCTAGACACGAAGTCATAGGATTTTTAAGGTTATTTCATCATTATTACTAATGATGGGAAAAAGGAGGTCGTGAAAACTCCAAACCCTTCTCCTTAGAAAGGAGGTGATCCATCTGCACCTTCCAGTACAGATACCTTGTTACAACTTAGTCCTCATCATCAACCTCGCCGTAGTGGAGCCTGTCCATTGCTGGTTCAGGTCACCCGCTTCGGGCGCTGCTAACTTTGCTGGCTTGATGGGCAGTGTGTACAAGGAGCGAGAACGTATTCACCGCAACCTGCTGATTTGCGATTACTACCGATTCCGACTTCATGAGGGCAAATTGCAGCCCTCAATCCGAATTGAGATGACTTTTATAAGGATTGGCTCAGGGTTACCCCGTCGCGACCCGTTGTGGTCACCATTGTAGGATGTGTGTAGCCCCAGATATAAGGGACGTGCTGACTTGACGTCGTCCTCTCCTTCCTCCCCAAACTCAAGTATTCAAATTATTCAAATATTTGAGTTTGGGGCGGTCTTGTGTGATGTATAACACACAACAAGGGTTGCGCTCGTTGCCGCACTTAAGCGGACGCCTCACGACACGAGCTGACGACAGCCATGCATCACCTGTGTACCACTCTCGAAGAAATTTTACTTTCATAAAATTTGCAGGTACATGTCAAACCTGGGTAAGGTTTTTCGCTTCGTATCGAATTAAACCACATGCTCCACCGGTTGTGCGCTCCCCCGTCAATTCCTTTGAGTTTTAACCTTGCGGTCGTAATCCCCAGGCGCCTTGCTTAACGCGTTAGCTTACATCACTCAATTCAAAGAATCAAGCAATTAGCAAGGATCGTTTACGGTCTGGACTACAGGGGTCTCTAATCCCTTTTGCTACCCAAACTTTCGTCCCTGAGCGTCAGTTGTACTCCAGGAGCTCGCCTTCGCGAATGGTGTTCCTCTCGATATCTACGGATTTCACCCCTCCACCGAGAATTCCAGCTCCCCCTAGTAAACTCAATTCTATCAGTATTTCAACCTGTATCTGGAGTTGAGCTCCAGTATTAAAGTCAAAACTTAATAAAACGCCGACGGACGCTTTACGCCCAATAAATCCGGATAATGCTTGCACCCTACGTATTACCGAGGCTTCTGGCACGTAGTTAGCAGGTGCTTTCTAGCAGGGTACCCTCAAAAATTGTTCCCCTGCCACAGTGGTTTACACTCCGAAGAGCGTCTTCCCACACGCGGTGTCGCTGCGTCAGGCTTTCGCCCATTGCGCAATATTCCCAGTTGCTGCCACCCGTAGGTGTAGGTCCCGTGTCTCAGTGACCTTGTGGCCGGTCGTGCTCTCACATCGGCTACCCGTTGAAGGCTTGGTGAGCCATTACCTCACCAACTACCTGATAGGACGCAGGCTCCTCTTTTAGCGACCCTGACTCCCGAGGGAGTCGAAGTCTTTGGTCTTGCGACCACATGCGGTATTAATCCCGGTTTCCCGAGGCTATTCCCCACTAAAAGGTAGATTCCTACGCGTTACTCACCCGTCTGCCACTATCCCCTACTCTAAAAGAGTAGGTTCTCGTTCGACTTGCATGCCTAAGGCACACCGCCAGCGTTCATCCTGAGCCAGGATCAAACTCTCAAAAAAAGTTTCATTTCAAATTATTGCTAATCTGAAAATCAAATTTTAAATTGATCGTTGAGTTTGACTTTCGACTCAACTAAAATTAACGGATTTCACTGCTGTCTCAGAGAATAAACTATGATAAAGCAGTTCCGTTAATTACGAATAATAAATTATTCGCTTTACAAACCTCCTACTACCATATTTATCTCAGATGCTTATTGTCGTCAGACAATAAGACTTGTTTATCTTAATTTTTTAAAGACCTCTTATCTCGTTGTTAAGAACTGAAATTATATAACACCTCCCACCTAATGTCAATACCCCAATTTGATCAAATTTGACCCAAATTGTTAATTGCGACCGCTTTTTTACCAAATAGTCCACAAAACAACTCTATCCAATTTGCTAAACAAGCTAACTAAATAAGTTCACATGAATAGGTCCACATACATTTGGGAATAATTTTACTATTTTTCCGTGCTATAATACTCTCAAATTCAAAATGGTGGGCATGTTGTATACCCACCAGCTGTCAAATAACCTAGGTTCTGAAGCTCAAGGTTATTTTTTTTGACTTCCGGCTATAGCTCACTGTTAAAACAGCTTTGCCAAGCCTTATGGAAAAAATAATTTTCATTATTCTTTCTAACACAATCAGCATTAACTTAATACCAATTGGTGGACTAACTGATTGAGGCTTTCTTTTTTTTATATATAAAGAAACGCCCACCAGTTTGAATTTGAAATTTTTGTCTGTTAAAAAGCCCCTCCCATATATCATACTCAGGAAAGTGACAAAAAAATGACAAAATGATAAATTGCTAAATTTCATTATTAAGACTAGCTCCGCCAACTCAGCTCACCGAGTGAAAATGCTGAATTCCAATTATTTTTTTGAACCATGATTTACAGGATTAATTTTGATTAACTATGAACTTAGAATGTATGACTTATCACGTAATATAATGTAACAATGTGAATTCAATCGGCAATATTCATAAACTTCAACAATCATACTTAATTGCTCGCCGCCCGCCTGTCGGTCGGACAGGCTGGCGAGCATCACATGGAGCTCCACTCTCCAAAGAGAGTGGAAAACTAACGCTAGTTAGTTTGCTCCATGGTGACAGCCACAATCATAGTTAATCATAGTTCAACAATCATGCTCAATTTACTCGCCTACCAAAATTCTCCTCTTGAGGGGTGGGTTTCCACAACTCTCTGGTCACTGAGTGACTACTTACACCTCTCGGCAACAAGGGAACATGCTCCCGCCTTCACCATCTCTGTAGTCGTATCGAAGTGACAACTCAAATATTTCACTCCCCCACCTCATTCACCCGATTATCACTGGCAAAGATAAAGTAATTAAAATCTTTGCGATGATTGCTTTGGTGAATGGGGAAGAAAAAGCTAAGATTATGGTCAATGGTAGTCGCTTCCATTTGATCTAAATCCGTGATTTTAAGTTTCTGCGGACCAGAAAAGGTGTGATTGTCTTTGGAAGCGTTAAAATCAGTCGTGGGAATAAGGAAAGTAAAGTGAGTTTCGGTGAAGGGAGAAGTTCTTAGAGCTTGGGTGTAGGACTTATTGATGGTCGGGATAATATATTCAAGTGAGTAATTGTAAGTGCCGGTAGTTTTGGGGAAGAAGCCTTTGACTTCAATATAGCTTTGCGTTTCACTCACTGATTGAATATTCCAGTAAAGATTGGCAGGTTTGACATTTTTATCTACGGTAGGATTGGCAAAGACTGGGGGGATATATTGATAGATATTAGTAAAGGTAGAGACATTGCCAG
>CAZMIQ010000019.1:0-14141 GCA_964566525.1 uncultured Pseudomonadales bacterium
GTTGAGAGATTGGGCTGGTGAGCTGTTTTTTTCATATAGAGTGATTATAGCAAAAGTGGTGGGCGGTGTCAATGCTTAGATGATTAAAAAAAGAATAGACCAAAAATGGTCTATTCTCTACTCTTTTTATAAATAATAATTTAGACAGTGTTGCGTTTTTTGATTTCAGCCCAAATCGCTTTTTCTATTTCCCTTAAACGATTAGCATCTGAAAGCAATTCTTTTTTAGTGGCTTCTTTGCCTTGGGCTAAAACTTCACCCTGATATTTGTAAAAACTGCCGCTTTTCTCAATAATGCCATATTCTGAACCAACATCGACAATGTCACCCACCCATGAAATGCCATTATTGTCCATTTCAAATTCGGCAATTCTAAAAGGCGGAGCAACTTTATTTTTAGTGACTTTAATGCGATGACGGCTGCCGACCATTTTATCACCTTCTAAAATATTGCCAATTTTACGAATATCTAGACGCTGACTGGCATAAAATTTCAAAGCTTGTCCACCAGTGGTGGTTTCTGGGCTGCCAAACATCACACCAATTTTCATCCGAATTTGATTGGTGAAAATCACTAAAGTTTTGGTTTTATTAATGGCGGCAGTGAGTTTGCGCATGGCTTGCGACATTAGCCTCGCTTGAGTGCCCATTTGATGGTCACCCATGTCGCCTTCGATTTCACTTTTGGGAACAAGAGCTGCCACTGAGTCAATAATCAAAATATCGACACCGCCTGATCTAATTAGAGTTTCGGCAATTTCCAAAGCCTGTTCACCATAATCTGGTTGAGAAATAAAAAGCTTGGATAAATCGACACCAATATTGCCAGCTCTTACTGGATCTAAAGCGTGCTCGACGTCAATAAAAGCCGCGACTCCGCCCTTTTTTTGTACATCAGCGATGGCGTGCAAACAAATGGTAGTTTTACCAGAGGCTTCTGGACCATAAATTTCGATAATTCTGCCTTTAGGAAAACCCCCAACACCTAAAGCTAAATTGACTGCCAATGAACCAGTCGAGACGACGGGGATGCTGGCCATTTTTAATCCCTCGTCCATTTTCATAATTGAACCTTTGCCAAATTGTTTTTCAATTTGAGCAATAGCGACATCTACTGCTTGAAGCTTACCTTTTTCTTCGGCGGTGAGGGTTTTTTCTTTGCTAATTTTAGTGGCTGATTCCTTATTTTTTTCTGCCATAACTTAACCTTTCTAGACTAACACTCGTAAAGTGAAGTGGAATAATCTGCAATTAATTATTACAGATTATTCCTTATTATTTTTAATTATTATACACTACACTTTTTTTTCCTTTTTGTCAAGGAAGTGAAATGAGGTGGATTTAACAATTCTTTCGTATTCAATTAATTTGGAAATTAATTCTGAAAGAGACCAAAACCCCAATTCCTCACCTAATATCAAGGTGTAATGGGCTTGATTAGCATAATACATGCTGGCTTCATAACGCTTTAGTTTTTCCGCTGCTGGATATTTTCGAAAAGCTTCCATGATTTGGACAACGCTATCGCGCATCGATAATAACACTGAGTCAGCCCAAGACCTCGCTTCTTGATCGCTTCGACACTCCTGCATGGCGGCGTGAAGTTGAAGATTAATTTCATGTCCAACTTGCCAAGCTCTTAAAGAGGAATAATCTTTGTATTCTTTCTTTTCTGCTTCTTGATCTGTTTGATTTTTAGGCATATTGCCTTTCTATCTAGATAATTATTAATGAACGAAATTTATTATGCATGCTTTAATAAATACGTCTAATATATATTATCCACATGAAAATGACAGAAAAGTGACAAAATCAAAAATTGCCTTTGTTTTTAAGGCTAAAAGTGCTTTTTAAATAAAAAAAGACCTGCTATTTTTTTGGCAGGTTGAAAGAATCAATAACTGAAGAATGCTAAATCAAATGATTAAAATTATTGTTCGTAAAAAATTGTAGATAAAAAAGTCATGACTAATGAATAGATAGCAGCCCCAATAATCGCCCAAAGGTAGCTATCAATTGAAAAGCCAGGAACTAGCCATGAAACAATGATAAAAAGAAAACCATTGAGTAAAAAGGTAAAAAAACCTAAAGTCATAATATTGAGAGGCAAAGTTAATAATAGTAAAATCGGTTTAAAAAAAGTATTGATAATACTGATAAAAAGTGCTGCCACCAAAGCGCTTTGCAAACTCGCAATATTGATGTCTTTAATGACAAAAGCTGTCGTAGCGAGAGATAAAATTGATAAAAGTAACATGCCAATTTTTTTCATGTATCCTTTCTGTTAATTAATAATGATATGACTTATTATAACTGATGTTTAGTAGCTTTAGAGTGAGAGTTTGCATGATAGAAAAAAATGGACAATAAACCAAATAGCAAAAGAACAAATGGCTGAAAAAAACTTTGATTGAACTGGGCATTGACGATAACGGCGAGTAATAAATAAAAATTTGATTCATAGAAAAAATATAAGTATTTCAAAAATCGGTATAAATACCAAATGAGGATCATTGAAACTGGTAGACCTAAGAAAGTAATTAATAAAATTAAAAGATTATCAGAAAAAGCCATAGTTTGTTTTGACATTTTTTCTTGATTCGATGGTGAATACAAGTTATTAGGTTCTGAGTCACCAATGAAAAAACCTTTACCAAATAACCAAGCTTGTAAATTTAGTGATTTAGTTTTATTTTGTAAAGCTTCTAGTCTAATAGTAATGGAGTTGGTACGAAATAAATTGGTGGAATCTGAGGGGTGCTTAAAGCCTAAAAATGTTAAACTAATAATTACAACAGTAATAAAACCAAATAAAGCGCTAGTAATGAATAATTGTTTTTTTCTTCCTAGTTGAAACCAGTAATTTTTTAAACTAACAGCGAAGGTTTTTTGGTGATGATAAAAATAAAATGCGCCAACCGCAAACAAAGCAAGGTAACTTGAGCGGGAGTAAGTTAAGATTAGAGCAATAAAAAGAAAAATAATGATGCTGATAATTGTTTTTTTACAATGAATATTAATTTTTTTAAGCGAGAATAAACTGCTATAAAAAATTATTCCAAAGACAAAAGCAAGACCAGTAAAAGCTGGATCTAACCATGTGCTAATGAGACGATAATAGTGATCATCCCAACCTAAATACTCTAAAGCGCTGGTGTCAGGGATTAATAAGTACTGCGTAAAACCTAAAAAGGCAAAAGTTATAAAAAAAGTTGAAATGAGAAGAGACTGTTTTTTGGTTGAAAATAGTGGTTGAAAAAAAAGGAGAAAAAGAAAAATAAGGTAAAGAAAAAAACGGCACTGATAGAGATAGGCGATGCTTGAATGAACAATAAAAAAGTTTTGGATCATGAGATAAAAAATTATAAATATAATAAAGTAAATAATAAGTGGTCCAAATATTTTTTTTAATTGATGATTTAATTTCAATAAGGGAGCGAATGAAATTGTTGGCTTAATAAAAAATTGACGAATAAAGTAATTAATGAAACTTAAAATGATAAAGCTAACAATTAATAAATCGTGAAGATAAAAGGCGATTTGGGGCGTGAGGTTAAAACGGACAAGTTGACCCAAGGCGAGTGAGATAAAAATGGCAATGAGATTTATTTTTAAAATCTTTGTCATGGCTGATCGTAGAAATAACATATTAATTTATAGGGCAAGCGAATAAAAGGTAAAAAAAAAGCTGAGAGAGGATGCCATTTTTTAAAGTATTGACTTTGGGCAGCAAAATATTGACTTCTGCGAGTGTGCGTTAATTGCTGACGCTCTCCTCCATAGTGAATAATGGACAAACTTGGAATAATTTGACACAGCAAATGATGAGCGTGAGCTCGGCGGCATAAGTCGACATCTTCATAATACATAAAGAAAGCGGGGGAAAAACCGCCTAATAACTCAAAAATGCTTTTCTTGCAAGCAAAACAAGCTCCGGAAAGCCAATCAATATTAAAAACAGTTTTTTTATTTAGTTTCTCTTTTGAAGATGATAATTTTTTAAAAATTAAGCTAAATAAAGTGGGAAATTGCCCATAAGCTTGCGGCTGTTTTTCACCATTGGCGAGCAATAATTGTGGAGCTGCAAAAGCAACTTTATTATTTTGTAAAACTAAATACAGCTGAGCTAATATTTCAAATTGACAATCAGTATCTGGATTAAGAAACAGCAAATACTCTCCCCTAGCGAAATTAAGAGCATAATTATTGGCATGGCCGTAACCCTGATTATGTGGAAGCTGATGAAGATAGTGACGAATTTTAATTTGTTGATTTTGCTTGGAAATAAATTTTTCTAGTAATTTATAATCAGATGGATGTGACTGATTATCTACAATAACAAACTCAAAAGTTTTTTGAGCACGCTGATGCGCAGCGATAAAACTTTTGACTGCTTTAATTAAATCTTGAGCGGAATTATAATTAATTATAATAATGGAAAAATCAGGTGTTTTAGTCATTTATATTTTTTCCATTTTTTTGTTTGGCTGAATTGACTAATTGAAGGATGTTTTGATGAAAGTTTTTTTGACTAAATTTTCTAGCTGACTGACGAATAAAATCATGATTAAAATCTATCGTTTGAAAGTGGCTAAGGCTTTTTTTAAGACAATCAACGCTGACTTCATCAAAAAATACGCCTGTTTTATTTTCAATAATGGTTTCTAATGGACCGCCGGAACGGTGTGAAATAACTGGGGTGCCTAAAGCCATAGCTTCAATAGGTGTAATGCCAAAATCTTCGTCCACTGCTGGAAAGATTAAGGCTTTGGCATGAGCATAACAATCAATTAATTGTTGGTCGTCTACTGCGCCTAAAAACTCAATTTGTTGATTTCTACCATCTTTTTTAATTATGTCTTTCAAATGTTCAGTTAGTGGTCCTTGACCAACTATTTTTAAAGGTAAATTAAGATCTAAGCATGATTGAAGGGCAATTTCTGGATGTTTGGCATAATTGAGTCGACCAACAAATAAAAAATATTTTCTGTTTGTATTTGAAACTAAGGGCAACTTTTCTACTTGATCAACTAATACTACTGGCGGATAAATAATAACTGAATCACGACGCCAATACTTTTTTACTCTCGCTTGAACCACGGAAGAATTAACAATAATTTGATCGATTTTTTGGGCTGCTTGGTAGTCAGTGAGGCGTAAAAAATGATTAATGAGGTTGCCAAAAAAACTGATAAGTTTTTGTTTTTGCCAATTACTGCGAGTGTCAAAACCGTAGAGCGAGCGAGCTGGAGTGTGACAGTAACAAAAATGTAAAGCTTGGGCTGGAGGCTTAATTGATTTGGCATGATAAGAATTGCTAGAAGAGATAATAAGATCGTAAGATGAAAGATTGAGTTTGGAGAAAGCGTGCGGAGCGATTAATCTTAAAGGAGAATAAAACTTAGTAATAAAAGGGATTTTTTGCATATAGGTAGGACGCAAATCCATAGCGCTAAAAACCTTTTTTTTGGAGAAAAAATTTTCTAAATGATAAAAAGCAGCATATACTGGTGCTTGAGGAAAAAGTTGATGAAGTGATTCAACTACTCTTTCGGCTCCTCCGTATTCAAATAAAAAATCGTGGACTATGACAACTTTCATAAAGTAGTACTATTATACCTCAAATTTTGTGATATAATACGTTATCTAATTTTATGAGTAAAAGAATTCCCAAAGCGCTACTAGCTGATATAAAAAAGCTTTTTGAGAAAGGCAGAGAAAATGGTAGCCTTTCACAAGAAGAAATTTTGGCAACTTTTATCGAGCCTGAACTTTATGTGCAGGCTTTAGATGATTTTTATGATCGAGCGAGTAAAGAAAAAATTACTATTTGCGAATCTACAGCTAAGGAGAAGAAAGATCAAGAAGCGGCAGATTTATTAAAGTCTGAATTAGAAATAATTGCCAATTTTAATAGCGGCAATGTGTCTGATCCAGTAAGAATGTATTTGAAAGAAATTGGTAGAGTACCTTTGTTGTCGCGTGAAGACGAAATAAATTTAGCTAGACAAGTGGAAAAAGGTGATGAAAAAGCGAAAATGAAAATTGTGAATGCTAACTTAAGATTAGTGGTGGCAATTGCCAAGAAATATATTGGCAGAGGAATGAGTTTTTTGGATTTAATTCAAGAAGGGAATAAAGGTTTAATTAAAGCGGTAGATAAATATGATTGGACTAGAGGTTTTAAGTTTTCTACTTATGCAACATGGTGGATAAGACAAGCAATTACGAGATCAATTGCTGATCAAGCGAGAACAATTAGGGTGCCGGTGCATATGGTAGAAACAATTAATGCTTTAATGAGAACGAGTAGAAAAATGATGCAAGAACTAGGGCGCGAACCAACAATTGATGAAATTGCGAAAGAAATGGATTTGACTCCTGAGAGAGTGAGAGAAATATTTAAAGTTTCACAGAATACCGTTTCTCTGGAGTCACCGGTAGGTGATGATGGCGAGGAAGATAGTGTCTTGGGTGATTTTGTGGCTGATACAAGATTGGCTACCCCATATGAAAGCGCAAGCAGACAGATGTTATCTGAAAGCATTGAAGAAATTTTAGATGGACTCTCTGATAGAGAGGCAAAAGTTTTAAGAATGAGATTTGGTCTATCTCATAGTATGATGATGACTTTGGAAGAAGTGGGAAAGGAGTTTGGAGTAACTAGAGAAAGAATTAGGCAAATTGAGGGCAAAGCTTTGCGCAACTTGAGAAATCCAAGCAGAAGAAAAAAGCTGCAGGACTTTTTAGAATAAGGTACTTGTTTTTTAACTAAAATTAGTCTATAATACGAAGTGTCAATATGAATAAAAAAAAGAAAAACAAAACGACACTTGGTCAGTATATTACAATTTTTTCATTTTTAGCTTTGTTAGTGTGGATTATTACTTTAAATATTGGAAGAACAAGGGCTCAAGGCGAGAAGTTTATTGAACTTGAATTTAAGGGCGATGAAGAAAAAATACCGGTGCCCGAATTGAACACTAGCTATATTGAAAGCCAACCAAGAGAAGAGGAGTTTTTCGAAGGAGCGAAGTGTGAACAAGCTAATCTTGACTGCTTTACCAAAATAAGACAGTCATCTGAAATGACTGGTTGGAAAGCACAATTAGTGGGTGCTCCGTCTGAAGGAGATGGTGGTGACGGTGAAGAAACTACGTCTTTATTTAATGATACGGCGAAAATTTTTAGCATGCTATACACTCCACAAGCAAGCGCCAATTATTATGTAGCTGATTTTTTGGATAATATGGGAATAATCTCACCCGCTTATGCTCAAGGTTTGGGTTATTTTGCACTTTCTCCATACTTATCTATTTGGCGTGTATTTAGAAATTTTGCCTATGCTTGTTTTACTGGCATAATCTTAGTAATCGGCATAATGATATTATTTCGGCAAAATTTTGGGGGGCAAGCAGCGGTGACAGCACAGCAGGCTTTGCCAAGAGTGGTAGTAGCTTTACTAATGGTGACTTTTTCTTATGCAATTGCGGGTTTTTTGATTGATTTGATGTATTGGATCATGTATGCTTTTGCTTCATTTACAAATTTGAATGGAGGAGCGGCCTCAGAGGTAATAAATCTTAGTTTTGGTGGCTTGGCAGCAACACTCCTAATTGGGAAAGTGGGAGATATTTTTAGTGCGGTAAATGCCATAGCTGGTAGTTTTTTTGTCGAGTTGATGCCAGATTGGGGGGAATGGTTTGGCAAAGGTTTGGGATATATTTCTGGGGCAATTGGGACAGTGGTGATTTTAATTGCAATGCTTTTTGCTCTTTTTAGAGTGCTTTTTATTCTATTAAAGTCATACGCTTATGTTTTATTAAATATAATCTTCGCTCCGTTTTTTTTGATGCTTCATGCCTTGCCTGGAGTCAATACTTTTAAGAAATGGATCATGTCAATTGTGGCTAATTTGTCGCCATTCATAATGGTTTTTTTCTTATTGGTAGTAGTAGGGACTTTAAATAACTATTTTGGTGATGAGGAAACAACAGAGGGTGGTTTTGCTCCACCCTACATGATTGGTAATGCTGGGAACTATGGTTCTCCAAAAGTACTTGGCTCAATCATTGGCTTAGCGATTTTACTAGCTTTACCGGAAATTATTGACAATATAAAGAAAAAACTTGGTGGTGATACTGGGTTTATGGGAGAGATGGCGAATGTGATAGCTGGTTCTAAAGGAGTAGGGAGCGTAGCATCTCCAGTTAGAGGCCTAGGCAGAAGAGCGGTTGGAGTAGCTGCTGCTACTGGCGTTGCTGTTCCTGGTGCTTTGTGGGCAGGATTTAGAAATTCATATCGAGATAGTGACCCTGGTGGTTTTTTATCTGGCGTTAGAAATTATTCCAGAACAAGGGGAAGAGCTATGTTTGGCTCTGCTTTAAGCGGCGCGAGCGCTCAAGATGTTGCTCGCTCAGGAGGAGTATGGGGAACTGGTGGAGGCGATCGCAACACTTACAGAGAATTAATTAATAAAGCTAATGCACAAATTGACGCCGCAAATAGAATGGGTGGAAGAACTTCTGATACTCAGAAAAGAGTTCTAAAAAAACAACAAAGGGTGGCTCAAAACTGGAAAGACACTTATAGTACATATTCTAATTGGATTAATAGCGGCAAGCCCACATTTTAATTAAAATAATAATTTTATTAACATCTTGTCTTTATTATTTTTTATTTTTTGGAGATAAATATTTAAAGTTTGCAGTTTATTTTTCTCAGAATATGATAAAAAACTGCATAAATCTCACTCTGTAAAAAAACGATTAATTCTGCCTTACTTCCATATTACAACTTAATATTTTTTAAACTTTTATAAGCATTATATAATCTGTTATTCTTCAAACACCTTGGCCGACCATGGCTTTTGTGGATCAACTGACAAAACTGGCTCTGGATAAGTGCGTCTCTGTTCGTACGAATCAATTAAACCATCTATATAATATTCTACTCTGTCTGGCTGGTTTTCTTCTATCCAAACATTATATTTATAATTTCTAATTCTTTGATAATTTTTACCAAGAAAACCAGTATGCTCGGTCTCATTCATGAAAATCTGATCAACTTGAGGATCATTTGCCCCAATAAACTCACAAAGCTTACTACTAAAAGGCTCCTTAGTTCTACTCTTGTCAGAAATAATATCAACAATGGCTCTTTTAATTTTTTGATATTCATGAATATATTTTCTTCCTTCCTTATCAATTAAGCCAAGCGAATTTTTTCTAGGTTGGCCCTCTATACTAATGAGTATTTTTTCGATGGCAGTTTCAAATAAAGCTAGAGCGGCCTGGTTGATATGACCCAATTCTCCGTCGTTTTCTTCAAAACTTGAACCAGTAAAAGCAGTTAAAATAGAGCATTGAGTGCTAATAGCTGCAATATGGTTTTTTATTTGGTCTGGAGTGACATTGTTTGGATTGTAGGGCTTAATACTATATTCGGCAATTTTCATAAATGCACTGGCTGCCTCTAGATAAGTTGAGGGCGCGGCATCTCTTTGACTAGGTGTCCCTTCTGACACTTTCCCAAGAGAGCAAGCAATAAAAGCTCTGGGAACATATCCCTGATGCCACTTAACTGGCTTAAAAATGTGTTTTCTTTTTCTTATTGCTTCTCTCTGAGGCGAATCAACCAACTCTCTTTGAAGATAAATGTTTTGAATTTCTTCTATCTCTTTATAAAAATTAGCCGCCTCTCCTTCTAAATTCTGATATACTTCATCTTCTTTAATTGCTCGGCTCATGTCATAACTATCAGTTAAAGAAAGGTAGCCGCCGACGTCTCCCTTATATAAAGCTCTTACTTGGGCGCAGCCAACACCAAATGGTCTTAAGGCTTCAGCGCAAGTGGAATGAAGAGATTTATTTTTTGTTCCAACTAATTTAATGAAATTGGTAGAAGTGAGGTCATTTCTAGCTGCTAAATACATTATTCCTTGTCTGTAAGTAGCTAAAATATCATTGTCCTCAAGATTTTCTTCTTGCCACTCGTTTTGAAACAAATCGTCTTTATGTAAAGTCATGAGACTATTAACTAATTCTTTTCCCAAAGATCCTTCTTTTCCGACTCCAGTAATAATGCTATCAACATTGAATTTATTACTTATAATTCCTTTTTCTATATACTTAATATATTCTGGATGTTGCTCAGCGTATTTTTTTGTATATTTATGAGGGTTTCCCAAAATATCATTTATTTCAGCGACTATTGTTTGAAGCTTTCCTTCTCCAACACCTTCTTTGTTTTTTTGGGCAATAGGATCAAAACCTTCTTTGATGCCGACTACGGCAATTTGATTAAAAGCTATGTTTAAAGTCCAAGCTGTAGCATTATTCCAAATACCAGTCTCAATACTTCCATCTGAATTTAACTTACCAATCAACTTGCTGGAGCCGCCAGCGGCTCTTTCTTGAAATGTGTCAACATTAATATTTTTAAATGAATAAGCTCCACAAGCAATTTGGTTTAGCATGTTTTTGACATATTCACAAAAGTCTTTATATTCCTGCTCTACTTTTTGAATCATTTCTTTTTTTTGTTTTTCTAAGTAATCCCCATTTTCTATTTCTTTTATTTTTTTCTCGTAATATTGGCGTGCTTTTTTATCTAAAAGATGATTAAGTTTTTTTTCTATAACTGGATACTCATCTTCATTTCTTACTCCGTCAAAGAAAAGCATACCAATAAAACTATTTACGTCATTAAAGTTTAAAAGCTTTTTTTCTAAAGCCGTCACTCTTACACTTTCACAAATATCTTCACACTCTTTGAGCTTATCTTCGATTTCTTGCTGCAACTTACTGTCAATTGCATGGCTTTTATTTTTTTGTCTTTCTTTAATAAGCCTGAGTAATTGCTTAATTTCCTTTGCTTGTGCTTCGGCCTCATAAATGCCATATTTTTCTTGATCCAAATTTCTTGAGAGTATTTTTTTCAACCTGATTTCTATCGATTCTGGAGAAAAATAATCAGCAATAACCTCTGCTGAACTAAGACGATAATCATTTGATATTATTTTTACATACTCATTAACTATCTCCCGATCGTCTACCATTATTTCATTAATTGTACGAGTAAATAATTCTTCGTAGTTTTTAAATTGTAATTCTTTATTTTTTTCATTATTAATAATGATTAAATCTGTTTTACTGAGCTTGCTCAAAAAAAATTCTACCAGCACATCGTCAATTGTTTTTAATATTTCACTTTTTTGTTCTAATTGACTGTCATACGATTTTTTTGAAATGGCGATTCTTGACTGAAGAAGCAACACAACTTTGCTATTATTTAGGTTTTCATATTCTGAAATTTTTCTAATACTTGTTAAGATTATACTGAAAAGTTCGCTTTGTTTGGTTTTTAGAATTTCAATATTTTTTACTATTCTTTCTCTAATGACATTAACTTTTTTAAGATTTTTCAGGCCTGAGTCCTTTTTTTGTTCTTGGTCTAACAGAAAAACTGAGTCGTCTTGATATTCTTTGGTTGAATACAGTATGGAATTTAAAAATGATATATTTTTATTTACATCTTTTGAACTACAAAGAGTTGATATGATATAATTTTCATTACTATTTATTTCTTCAGTTAGCTTGTCTATTTTGTTTATTCTAAAATCAATTTTTTTTTCTAAATTGGCAATATTTAAATCTGGAATAACAATTTTTGTCTCCTTTTTACTTTCATTATTTTCTTCAGAAGGGTCTTTAGTGCGCAACTCATTAAACTCTTTCTCAAGCCAAATGAAAAATTGTTCTTCTTTGTCTAGATCATAGCCAATGTCTTCAAAAATGATTTCAAAATCTAAGAATAAATTTATCAAATAATCATCTTCATTAAAAAATTTTTCGTTTAAATTTGAATTTGAATGAGAAAGCAAATCTAAGGCTTCTGCTATAATTGTTAACTCCGGCGAGTCTTTTTTATAATGAGCTACTATTTCTAGAAGTGTTTGTTTTATTGATTCTGACAAGTTAATATTTTGCCATTTTATTGCTTCGATTTCAAAATCAGAAATATTGCCTGTTTCTTTTTCTTTATTTTCAGCAACTGAATTATCTGACAGTTCTGTTGACGATTGTAAATCACCTTGCTCTTCAATATTGTCTGCTGTGTTATTTTTTTTGGGTTGCTCGACGAGAGTCTCTTTTGATGTTTCTTTATCCTCAGTTAATGATGTAGTTGCTTTTTCAAATTTTTCTGACTTGGGTTGTGTATCATAAACAATCGAATGTTTTTCTTGAACAGCGTCAAGGCGCAAAAGCATGCTTTCTAAGGCAATTATTTGATTTTTAACATCAAGATAAGATTTATTCAATTGTGCAAATTCAGGAGATAAGTTTTTTCCTGAATTTTTGTTTTTTTGTTCTAATGCTGCTTGACGACTTCTTTCTTTGCCTAAGCTAAAGAATTTTTGATTAACTTGTTTGTATTTGTTAAGAATTTGTTTTTTTATTGATAATAAGTCTTCTTTGTCTGGGATAATTTTAGGGCTTTCCAAGAAAGCTATTTCCTCATCCCATTGTTTGAAATCTTGATTTGCATCGATTTGCTCGTAAATATTATCTTTAAAATGAGTCTCGGTTGTTTTTAAGTCTTCTTTTTTACTGATGGTTTCCGTATTATAAACTATATTTTCATTTTCGTCTTTAGTCACATTGCCGTCAACATCTTTTGCAAAAACTTTCACGTCTCTTGTTTTTTCTCCAAGCGTTGTATAAGTAGAATCTATAGCTTTTTTAACCTTAGACTGTTCAAATTCTTCTGGATTATAACCATATTTTTCAGACATAAAGGCTTTCTATTGTCACCATTATAATTTAATTATATCATAAGATATCATTTTTAGCAATAATTAAAATGTTGACAATTAATCTTTTTCTTTAACGACCAACTTAAGATTGGTGTTATCACGAGTCATATCTAAAGGAATAAGCTCGCTTTTCTTCCCTGATTCAATAAAATCAATATTTGGTCCTGAGAGATAATATTTGTGCTTCGGGTGGGCAAAAATTAAAAATTTCCCTTGCTTGTCAGTCACAGTGGTTAAAACTAATCGATCATGAGCCAAAAGTTTTAAAGAAATGACAACGCCGGAAAGAGCCTGATTGTCTTCATCGGTAAGATATCCAGCGATGTTGGATTTTTTTATTAAAACTGTAATTCTTCTAAATAGTCCAAACAAGTAAATACCTAAGACGATAAGATTAAGCCAAATAGGATAAATTAAGGTAAAGAAGATAATAATACCAAAAGAGATGCTCCAAATTAGACCCAAGCTGTTGACAATGCCCATGAGCAATCTAATGGCGCGCCAACTAAAAATATATTTATCAGCTGGAGCAGTTTTGGGATAATTAGTATAGTCAAAATCCACTGGAATTTGATAAGTGAGCATTTTATCAAATTCTGAGCTGATATAAAATTTCTCACCTAAATAGTGATTGGACTTGGTTTGTCCACCGACTCTAGGTTGATTACTAGGAAAAATGTGCTTGATAGAACTAACAATTAGCTGGTATTCTCCTGGCAATAATTTAAAACCAGTATATAAACCGTATTTATTAGTGACGCTGGCGGTGATAAATTTACCTTCTTTAATGACGGTAACTAAGGCGTGAGACACAGCTTTTTTACTGCGACTATCAAAAACAAATCCACATGGTCTAGGTACAAAAATAATTAGTAAACCAATTGGAAGTAAGGCCCAAAGAGTAATGTAAGGAAAAATTTGAGTAGACAAAGTTTCAATTAAGTGGATAATATTGGGAGAAATGCCCAAGCTAGCTAAAATTTTGGTGAGAGAAGGCAGGAATTGTGGCTGAGAAGTAAATAATCCACTGGCAATAATAGCCAAGAAGTTTGAATTGCTTTTTTTGATTTGATTATTGTCAAGTTGATTGTTAGAGTTTTTTTGATTTGATAATAAATCTGATGATTGATTTTGCTTATTGGTAAGATTTTGATCGTCAATTGAACTATTAGCCTCTAATGCTAAGTCTTCTTGGTTGGAGTCAATTGAAGGTCTTAATAAATGAGAATTGGCGTTACTACCGCTGGAAGATTGAGTGGTGGTGTTATTTTTTTTATCAACCTCTTGAGCGTTATCAGAATCATCACTATCTTGTTCATTGCTA
>CAZMIQ010000020.1:0-13716 GCA_964566525.1 uncultured Pseudomonadales bacterium
TATAGCTTTGATTAATATTTGTATAAGTATTTGAAACTCGCGACTTGTGCTTTAAGCTGGGCGTTGATGTTATGTAATTATTAATTGTTGGCGATTTGTAAGAAGTGGTTTTGAGACGCGGTATCAAACTTTTCTTTTCTTTCTTGATTTTTGATTGTTTACTTGTGCTACTCTGCTGAAGATTGTTTAAAAAAAATGATAATTTACCTTCGAAAGAGGATAAATAATAGTGTCGCACAATATAACTTTTGCGACACTTTGCCTTAAAACTTAGTTATTTTTAATTTTTTTTTGACATCAATTTTAATGGTTGGTCAAATGATAAATATTACAAATGAAATTTTTAGTCTGGTCTTGTCCTCTCTTTGCTTGCCCACCTTGACTGCTGTTTGATTAAATTGAGGGTTAATAGTAATTTTGTGGTATTTTTCGTAAGTTTGGCTGGTGTTTATTGGGTTAATCCAGACTAAAAAGCATAAAATAGTCAGAAGTATCTCCCCTATCGATTCTTGACTCGAGAGAGAGGGGAGGTGGGCAATGAGGGACAGACAGCAAACTATAATTTATGTTAGACGATGAGTTAACTTTTGAAAGTTAAGAGTATTAAATATGTTGTTAAGTAAGATTAAAAGATTATTTAGAAAAATATTAAATAAATTATAAAAATTGACTTCAATTTGGTAAAAAAGTGTGAAGAGCTTAAAAATGTTTAAATTTAGATGTATAAAGTATCGTTTTTTTATAAAAAAGGCGTTTTTGGGCTATTTAAATCAATTACTTGACTAAAAATTGAGAAATAGCTGGCAATTAGTTGAATATTGCCGTTTTTTTGCATAAGTGTGATAAAATGTGTGAATATGGATACGAGAATTGAAAAAGTAGTCTTGCTGTTTTTAGAGCATTTAGAAATTGAAAAGAATGTGAGTCGTTTGACGGTGAGAAATTATCGGCAATATTTATTAAAGTGGCAAGAATGGATGCAAAGACGGAAGATTGATGACATACGTGAGTTTAATGGAGAGATTTTGCGGAAGTATCGGTTGTATTTGAGTCGCTATACTAATGACCGAGGTGAAATTTTGTCAAAAAAAACTCAGAGCTTTTACCTAATTGCCTTGAGAAGTATGTTGAGGTGGTTGCAAAAAAATGAAGTGGAGGTTTTATCGCCAGATAGAATTGAATTGCCAAAGGCAGAATCAGTCTCGATGAAATACACTGATAGTGAACATATTTTAAAATTACTGGAGTCACCTGATTTAAGTAAAATTAGTGGTCTGCGTGATCGAACAATTATGGAATTGCTTTTTTCTACGGGTTTGCGGGTGAGCGAATTAGCAAAGTTAAATCGAGAACAAATTGATCTGAATGGGGGAGAGTTTGGGGTGGTGGGTAAAGGCCGAAGACCGAGAGTGGTGTTTTTGTCTGAGCGAGCGAAATTTTGGTTGCGTCAATGGTTGATGAGTCGTGAAGATGAGTGGTCTCCCCTATTTATTCACTTTGGGGGCGTGAAAGAAAAAAATCTTTATGATACGGGTGAAAAAATGAGATTGAGCGTGCGCAGCGTACAAAGAATTATCGATAAGTATGCGAAGAAGTGCAAATTACCAATAAAATTGTCACCTCATGGAGTGAGGCATTCTTTTGCGACTGATTTATTGAGTAATGGGGCGAATTTGCGTGATGTGCAGGAGCTATTGGGTCATAAAAGTATTGTGACGACGCAAATTTATACGCATGTGACTAAACCGCAATTAAAGGCGGCTCATCAGAAATTTCATTCTTTGAAAAAGTAAAGATATAAAAATTGACTTTACTATCATTTAGTATTACTAACTTAATACTGATAGATAAAAGTGATACAAAAAATAATGGATAAATCAAATAAATAGCGGGGGAAAATAAAGTGGACCGTAGGAGATTCGAACTCCTGACCTTTTCTATGCCATAGAAGCGCGCTACCAACTGTGCCAACGGCCCATTAAAATTTGTTAATTAAAGAATAAGGTATTATATCATAAAATCTGTGATGCTGGTGGGATTATTGGAAGAGAGCGGGGGAAATTTTGAGCTCTTCCCTACTCTAGTAAATTAGTGGTTGACATTGGGTTTGGATTTGGTTATAATGTTTATATATGAAAAATTTAGCTCAACCGCTCAACCGCTCAACCGCTCAACCGCTCAACCGCTTGGTTGATTTTTAGTTTATTTATATTTTTCTTTATTTTTTCTTCAGCTTCAATTCACGCTCGTCGTTTTTCTCCCTTTTCCATGCCTGTTGGCGCCACTACTACCATTAATGGTCGGGAGGTAATTAAAATTACCACCACGGGTAAATTTGTTGATCTAGAGTGGTGGAGAGCAAAAAGCAATACTACCATGCAGGGTTGGGACGATTGTACTTCTTTAGTCACCCCGACTGGTGCTAACTTCACCCAAGGACCAACTTTAATAGATGTAAGAGATAATAAACAATATGAAATCAGAAAATTCGCTGATGGCAAATGTTGGATGGTGGATAATTTGATGTATGGGGGTGACGTTGATGCTTGTGCCGGCAAAACAAATTTTGCTGGCATTGGTTCTGCTACGCCTTCTAATCAATTTGGCGCTAATACTTATGGTGATTGTCGTGATCCTAGTGTTGGCATAGGAAGTACTTATTGTGCTACTGGCGCAGGAGTAGGAAAGTGTGGATATTTATATAACTGGCAAGCAGCGATGCAAAATGCTCTAGCGCGTTATGGGGTGGTTTATCAAACTGGTACCACTGCTGTTCAAGGGCTTTGTCCTGAGGGATGGAGATTGCCAATTGGTTGGAATAGTGGAGATTTTGTTGCTCTCCATAGTGCTGTTGGCTCCACTAATACTGGTTTTTGGCAAAATCCTAGTAGTTGGCTAGGCCTTTTGGGTGGAAATAGTGATTTAGATGGTACACTTGGAGATCAGGGAGTAAATAGTCGATGGTGGAGCAGTACACAGAGTTCTGATACGAATGTTTATAATTTGGTGATTACTGGAACGAGCGTTAATCCTAGTACTACTGCAAATATCGGAGACGGTAAAAGAGGCGGATTTTTTATACGCTGTCTTAAGAATTAAATTATCCAAATATTTTAAATATTAGTCCCTCTTTTTATGTAAAAATATCATAAAAGGTATTAATTTTGGAAAAGTAGAAAAAATATAAGTCTAGTGATTAGCAGAGCGAGTAAGAGACTGCTAATAATTTTACGTGATATTTTTAATTGATTTATCAATCTTTTACTCAAGTAGATGATGACATAATTTCATAATTAATAAAATGAAAATGATAATTTATGATAGAGATTGATTGATAAAGGTAATAATTTGATGATGAAAGAGTGATTGGAAAAGCCGCAAGCAAATGGGGAGAGAATTTTGAGCTCTTCCCTACTCTGTTGATTTTACTTGGGTAATTTCTTTGGTGTCGAGATCTAGGAGCCATAGTTGGTTGGTTTTATATTCGCAAATGGGGAGAGTTTTTTCAGTATTAATTGATTTTTGTTTAATTGTCCATTCACCACAAAAATGCAGTGTAAGTGTATCTAATTCTAGCTTTTGATTTAATTGATAAAACACTGAGAGTTCTTTGGTTTCAAGGTCTAATACATGAATGTTTTCTCCGAGTAAATATAATTTATTTTTTTCATTATGATATTTAACATCATGGATGAGTGGCGCTTGAGCGGCAGTAATTAAAGGGATAATTTCGATTTCATTGGTGTTTGGATTAATTTGGTATTCATCAATTTGATTAATATATGGATCACTAAAATCATCGTTGGTGCCAATAATGAGTGAGTCATGGTTGCTAATGCCATAAAAAATTTTGGTGACGCAATCTGACTCTGGAGTTTCTGAGTACTCTGGATATGACTCCATATAAAAGTTTTCTGTGACTGCTGAGACTATAGATTCAACTTCTTTTTTTTCTGGATTGTAGTAATAATACCATTCACGGTTACACCATGAGTCCACTAGTGGAGGGGTCGAAAAGTATGTTAGTTTTGATTTTGAATCAAGAATGTTCCCAAAAGCAGCAGGAGAGGATTTTATTTTTTCTGGCTTATCTTTGGCAGAGTGAAGAACATAATTAAGTTCGCAATTGTGAAATGTGCAAATGGTCATAAATAACACATTTTCGTATTTGTAAAATTCTATTGTATATGTGTATGGAAAATGTTTTGGTTCATAATGATTGGGAATAGTCAGTACTATTTCATTATTTTTAATACTTATTTCTTGATTGAGAGGAATTTTGACGATGAAAGCTTGATTATTTATTTCATCGATTAAACTAGTAAAAATATAGCCATCATATTCAATAGAATTGTCTGGGTAAGTTAAAAAAGCAGGTCTGGGTTCATTAGTTGGTTTTGAAGTGGGAGTGGCAGAAGGTAAGGGTGGTGGAGTGTTGTTTGGTTTAGTGGTGGGATAAGGAGAAGAATATTCTTTTGTTGGCAAATTAGTAGTGGGTTGATTAATATATGAACTTTGAATTAAAAGAAATATGCTAATGACAATAATTAGAATTAAAAAAGAAAAAGTGATGACTAAAATTTTTGAACTTGCTTTATTTTTTAATTTTGACATTGATGCCTATCTAAGCGAATTAGCAAATGAAATATTAGTTGATTATAGCATGATAGTTGAGGTAAAGACAAGGTTTAATTAAAGACCGGAGAATTAAAATATTAGTCTTTCTTTATAGATAAAAAGATAATAAAAGGTATTAACTTTGGAAAAGTATAAAAAATATAAGTCTAGTAATTAGCAGAGCGAGTAAGAGACTGCTAATAATTTTACGTGATATTTTTAATTGATTTATCAATCTTTTACTCAAGTAGGTTGGTGATAAAATTTTGTAATTAATAAAATGAAAATGATGATTTATGATAGAGATTGAGTGATAAAGATAGTAATTTTATGATGAAAGAGTGATTAAAAAAACCGCAAGTAAATGGGGGAGAATTTTGAGCTCTCCCCTACTTTGTTTATTTTTCGGTGATTTCTTTGGTGTCGAGATTGAGCGACCAGTGTTTATAGGGTTTTTGATTGAAATCAGTGCATACAAGAAAAATTTCGTCTTTAATAATGTCGAATTCACAAACTCTATATTTGGGTGGTTTTATTTGACTCAATTGATAAAACACTGAGAATTCTTTGGTTTCAAGGTCTAATACATGAATGTTTTCTCCGAGTAAATATAATTTATTTTTTTCACTATGATATTTAATATCATGGGTGAGTGGCATTTGACTGGCAGCAATTAAAGGAATAATTTTGATTTCATTGGTGTTTGGATTAATTTGATATTCATCAATTTGACTGATATAGGGATCACTATAGTCATCATTTTTGCTGGAGATAGTACCTACAATGAGTGTGCCATGATTACTAATGTCATGAAACAATTTGTAATTGCAATCTTTTGGGTCGTAACTTTCCCCTTTATAATACATGTCAATAGCAGTGAGTAGGTGATAAACTAATCTTTTTTCTGGATTGTAGTAATAGTATTTTATTGGGCAGCAATACCATGAGCATATGATTCCACTGATGGAAAATATATAGTTGTTATCATTAAGAAATCGAGCAGAGCCGTTACCTTCAAGAATTAATTTAGGCTCATCTTGACTTGAATGAAGACTGTATAAATATGAATTGGAGTACATTTGAGAAAGTGAAATAAAAAGAATGTTGTTTTTATTAATAAAATCAACATCATAAGAATAAAAATATCCGCTATCGTCATTGTCAGCATGACTGTTCTGCGGAATATCTAAAACCTTAATGCTATTGGCAAAATTAATTTCTTGATTGAGAGGAATTTTGACGATAAAGTGTTTTCGATTGATGTCATCAAATACTGTTGTAAATAGATGATTGTCAAAAAAAGAAAAACTGCTAGTGAGATTATTATCCATGATGGATGTTTTAGGCTGACTGTAAGCTGAATCAAAAATTGATAATAGGAAATAATCGTCTTTTATGTTTTTCATGTAGGATATGTATAGCCTGCCGTTATCAATTTTGTAATTGAGATAAATATTTCTATTTTCAAATGCATAAGGGAGGGAATTAAATGTCATTTTTAAGCCTTCAATTTTCTCACTATTTTCAACCGTAGTTTCTTTTTCTAAAGGAATTCTAACAATAAATGCCTCTTCTTTGGCTTGGTCGACTAAGGTGGTAAAAATATAACCGTCAAACTCAATAGAATAATTTGGATAGGTTAAAAAAGGTGGTCCAATATTTGATTTTGGAGTGGGAGTGGCAGAAGTTAAAGGTGGTGGAGTGCTGGTTGGTTTAGTGGTGGGATAAGGAGAAGAATATTCTTTTGTTGGTAAATTGGTAGTGGGTTGATTAATATATGAGCGTTTAACTAAAAGAACTAAACTAATGATAATAATCATCATTAAAAAAGAAAAAGTAATGACTAAAATTTTTGAACTTGCTTTATTTTTTAATTTTGACATTAATGCCGATCTAAGCGAGTGAACAAATGAATAATAGCTGATTATAGCATGATAATTTAGATAAAGACAAGGTTCAATTAAAGACCGGAGAATTAAAATATTAGTCTTTCTTTTTAGATTAAAATACTATAAATTATATTAACTTTGGAAAAGTAGAAAAAATATAAGTCTAGTGGTTATCAGACATAGTTATTGACTGCTAATAATTTTGCGTGATATTTTTAATTGATTTATCAATCTTTTACTCAAGTAGACGAGGGAGAAAAGTTATTAATTGATTAAAAATAGTGATAGTTTATGATAGAGATTGAGTGATAAAGATAATAATTTAATGATGAAAGAGTGATTGGAAAAGCCGCAAGCAAATGGGGAGAGAATGTCAGTTCTCTCCCCTACTCTATTTATTTTTGATAAAGAAAATTATTGCTCTTTAAGAGTGAGGGTAGCAGTAACTACTTGATCGTCGTCTGATAAACGAATTAAAATTACTCCTTGCGAAACTCTAGCTGGTTGGGGAATATTTTGTAATGACATTTTGAGAGTTTGGCCATCGCGCGAGCTGATAATAAGGTCTTCGTAGCTTTCATCAACTAAGAAAGCGGCAGCGATGGGGCCAGTTTTTTCATTGACGACGGCGACTTTTAGTCCCATGCCGGCGCGGCTTTGATTGGGATATTGCGCGATACTTGTCATTTTACCCATGCCATTGGTGGTGAGAGTCAGAAGAAATTGTTTTTTCTTTTGGTCTTTCGGACTAATGACTTCGACGGCGACAACTTCGTCATTTTTCAGCATGATGCCTTTAACGCCTCTGGTGTCTCTAGAAGTTGATTTAACTTGAGTTTCGCTAAAGCGAATTGATTTGCCATAGCGAGTAACTAAAAGGATATCGTCTTCGCCAGTGGTGATTTGCCCCCAGACTAATTTGTCTTGTGGAGCGAGAGCAATGGCAATAATACCATTTTCGCGAATATTTTCAAAAAGTTTAACGGCAGTTTTTTTCACTAAGCCATCTTTAGTAATGAGGACAATGTAGTTATCATTATCTTTTTGGAGATCAAATTGCAAAATTGACTCCACTTTTTCATCTGGTTTAAGATTAACGATATTAACGACAGCGCTACCTTTGGCAGTGCGAGAGCTTTCGGGAATTTGATAGGCTTTAATTTTGAAAACTCGACCAAAATTGGTGAAAAGCAAAAGTGAGTCATGAGTTTTAACGGAAAGTATGCATTTGACGACATCTTCGGCTTTCATTTTAACGCCGGCGGCGCCCTTGCCGCCACGACCTTGAGCACGGAAAATTTCTGGAGCTAAGCGTTTAATATAGCCGGTACGGGTGAGAGTAATAATGGCGTGTTGATCAGGAATCAGATCTTCTTCATTAAATTCACCGACTTTGGATTTGATTAAAACTGTACGTCTTTTATCACCGTAATTATCAATCAAGGCTTGTGTTTCTTGAATAATAGTATCTAGAACTTGAGTCGGTGTGCCGAGTAAGCCTAATAATTCGTTAATGGTTTGCTGGATTTGTTGGTATTCTTCTTCGATTTTTAATCTTTCTAGCGCGGCTAGTCTGCCAAGTTTTAGTTCGACGATAGCTGTGGCTTGAATTTCGGAGAGACCAAAATTGGACATTAAAGCAGACTTAGCTAGGGGAATGTCTTTTGATTCGCGAATGATTTTAATGACAGCATCTAAATTATTAAGGGCAATAATAAGACCTTCTAAAATATGAGCTCGATCTCTAGCTTTAATGAGATCAAATTGAGCTCGGCGAATAATGATTAATTGACGATGAAGAATGTATTCGCGTAGAATTTGTTTGATATTCATTAGTTGAGGTACGCCTTCGCTATTGAGAGCGACCATATTAACGGAAAAACCAAGCTGAAATTCAGTAAGTTTATAGAGTTTGTTTAAAACTACCTTGGGTTGAGCGTCTTTTTTGAGATCAACAGTGACAGCCATACCTTTTCGATCGGAATGGTCATTAATGTCTTTAATACCAATAATTTTTTTAGCTTTGACTAATTCGCCAATTTTTTCTAAAAGTTTGGCTTTATTAACTTGATAAGGTAATTCAGTAGCAATGATTTGAGTTTTACCTTTACCGTCATCAATGATTTCGGCTTTGGCACGCATAACTATACGACCGCGACCAGTTTGATAAATTTCATCAATGCTTTTTTTATCAAAAATAATCCCCGCAGTGGGAAAATCTGGACCTTGAATATGAGTCATGATTTCTTCGAAAGAAATATCACTTAAAAAATTACCAGCAATGCTTTTAGCATCACGAGTTACCGCTTCTTCGATCAGATGTTGATTAGCAGCCAGACTGTTTTTATCAGTAGGCTTGGTAATTTGAGTGAGATCGATAATTTGAGCATTGTTAATTTGCCCTTTCTTGATGGTAGCAATGATAGCTTGGCAAACTTCAGTGAGATTGTGAGGGGGAATTTTAGTCGCCATACCGACAGCAATACCTTCTGAGCCCATGAGGAGTAAATTAGGAATTTTTCCTGGTAAAACAGCTGGTTCTTGCAATGAGCCATCGAAATTATCAACCATTTGTACGGTATTTTTGTCAATATCGCATAATATTTCTGCACTAATTTTGCTCATGCGAGCTTCGGTATAGCGCATAGCAGCGGGACTATCTCCGTCAACACTACCAAAGTTGCCTTGGCCATCGATAAGAGGATAGCGCATACTAAAAGGTTGAGCTAAACGGACAAGCGCCATGTAAACAGAGGCGTCCCCGTGGGGGTGATATTTACCTAAGACATCGCCGACAATACGAGCTGATTTTTTATAAGCACTATTGGCATGAATGCCAGAGCGATGCATCGAGTATAGGATGCGTCGATGGACTGGTTTCATGCCGTCACGAGCGTCTGGAAGAGCCCGAGCGACGATAACACTCATGGCGTAATCAAGATAAGAAGTCTCCATTTCTTTGATAATGCTACGAGTTTGTAATTTACCATAAGGAGAAGAAATTACTTCTCCTTCTTGACTTGGTAATGTTTGAGCAGTGGTAGTCGATGATGTTTGTTCGTCTAGATTTTCAATTTTAATTTTATCGTCGTTCATATTTTTCCTATAAAGTGGCTGATTTATTCATTATCTTGATCAAATTCTTTTTCGAATTTGTCTTGAGCTTTTTTAATAATTTTCCAGGCTTCATCAATCCCACCCCAATCTTGAAGTTTAACCCATTTGTCTTTTTCTAAATCTTTATAATGTTCGAAAAAGTGTTTAATTTCTAATTTTTTAGCTGGGGGAATATCGTCTAAAGAAGTCCAAGCACCACAAAGGGGGTCAATTTTAGTGGTGGCAGGAACGCAGATAATTTTATGATCAATGCCTTCTTCGTCTTCCATACCTAATACACCAATAACTTTACATTTGACAATGATACCTGGGACAATGTCTTGACTAATGAAGACTAAAGTGTCAAGCGCATCACCGTCTTCTCCGAGTGTTTCTTCAATTAAACCATAATTAACGGGATAGCGCATAGCAGTGGGCATTAAGCGATCAAGACATATTTCACCGGTTTCTTCGTCGAGTTCGTATTTGACACTACTGCCAGCGGGGATTTCTAAGAGCACTTTAAGAGTTTTTTCGTCAGACATATTTCCTTTCATTTTTATTAATAAGCATTATTATACATCAAGAGTAGCAAGTTTGGCGTGAGTTTGAATAAATTTCTTGCGTGGGAGAACGTCATCGCCCATGAGAGTGGAAAAAGTTTTATCAACGGCTTCGGCTTCGTCAAGGGTAATTCTTTTAAGCATCCGATTGGCAGGATTCATGGTTGTATCCCAGAGTTGCTCGGCATTCATTTCGCCTAAGCCTTTATAGCGTTGGACATTAATAGCAGCATTGGGTGATTTGGCTTTAATTTTATTGATGGCTTCATCTCTTTGAGCTTCAGTATAAAAGTATTCTTCTTTTTTACCACTGGAGACACGATAAAGTGGCGGCATGGCGACATAAAGATAGCCATCTCGAATGATTTCTGGTAAATGACGGAAAAAGAAAGTTAAACAAAGAGTCGTAATGTGTTCGCCGTCAACATCAGCATCAGTCATGAGAATAATGCGATGATAGCGGAGTTTTTCTGGTTTGAAAGTTTCGCCGATGCCAGCGCCTAAGGCAATAATGAGGTTTTTTAATTCTTCGGTGTCGATAATACGATTGAGACGAGCGCGTTCAGTATTGAGGATTTTGCCTCTGAGAGGAAAAATGGCTTGGAATTTGCGATCGCGACCTTGTTTAGCGCTACCACCGGCACTATCACCCTCGACGATATAAATTTCGCACTCTTCGGCTTTTTTGCTTTGACAGTCAGCTAATTTTCCAGGTAGGGAGCCACCATCAAGTACACCTTTACGAATGACAGCGTCTTTGGCAGCGCGAGCGGCCAAGCGGGCGCGAGCGGCCAAGAGGATTTTGTCAATAATAATTCGGCCGATTTTGGGATTTTCTTCAAGAAAATCATTAAATTTATCTTTGAAAAGTTGATAAGTAGCAGTGTGAGCTTCAGAATTATTGAGTCTAGCTTTAGTTTGAGATTCAAATTGGAGATCATTGGCAGACATTTTGACAAAAACCACAGCGGTCAGACCTTCTTTAAGATCTTCGCTGGTAAAAGACTCTTTATCTTTAAGTAATTTGTTTTTATCGGCATAGTCTTTAAGAATTTTTAGTAAGGCGCTCCGAAAGCCAGTGACATGAGTACCGCCGTCTGGAGTATGAATTACATTAACATATGATTCTAGTTTTTCATTATAGGTGTCATTATATTGTAAGGCGACTTCGACTCCGATTTTTTTACCATTATTTTCTTCTTGCCATTGATTAGAAAAGTGAAAAACAGTATGAAGTGGTTTTTTACTGCGATTGAGATGCTCGACTAGGGAGCGAATACCGTTTTCGAAATAGTATTGACGATGAATTTGAGCGATGTCGTCAATTAATTCGAAGTGAATTTTGGCCATTAAATAAGCGCGGTCTTTGACAATATCAATGAGTTGTTTGGTGGAAAAATTGGTTTCACTAAAGATGGTTTTATCTGGAATAAAACTCACTAAAGTACCGGTCTGATAGTCTTGAATTAATTTTTGACTTGCTTGGGGAAATAAGCGTTTAAAATCTTCTTCGCCGATGACTTCGACATGATTAAGAATTTTTCCTTGTGAAAGGGCAAGATAATGATATTGATTATTTCTTTTAACTACGACTTGCATAAGAGAAGACAAAGCATTAACGGCACTACTGCCGACACCATGGAGGCCGCCAGAGGCTTGATAGGCAGTTTCTTCAAATTTGCCACCAGCGTGGAGTTTGGTTAGAACAACTTCAAGAGCACTAACTCCACTTGAGTGCATGTCGACTGGAATACCGCGGCCATTGTCAACGACAATAATTTCTTCATCGCTCATGGTAGTTTCGGCATGAGAGATAATTTGATGATAGCTGACTGGAGTTGAACGATGGAAAAGTTGGATATGGTGACCATAGCCAGCAATGGCTTCGTCAACAGCATTATCAAGAATTTCTTTAGCTAAGTGATGTAAACCTTTGCTATCGGTGGAGCCGATATACATGCCAGGGCGTTTGCGAACTGGTTCCAGTCCTTCGAGGACTTTAATTTGTGAGGCTTGATAAGTTTCATTGCTAGATGACATAGATGAGTGAGTTTATCACATAAATGGGGGTTTGTCAATGGTGACGACTAAAAAGCCGAAAATAAGCCATTTAGTGAAAAAATTAATTAATTTAAGATTATTTAATTAAAAAAGATGGGTTAGGTTTGTATAATTAATAAAAAAGATTTTTTTAGTAGATTAACTCAACCTTTTTCTTGAGTAAATAAATATTATAGGTTCTGTATTTAATAAAAAAATAAGTTATTTGTTATATTATAGGATGTTGTGCTTAAAGACCTATAATATAGATAAAAATATTAGCGGATATTAGTCATAAAAACCTATATTAAAAAAATATTATAGGATTTTTGGTTTTTTTGAGTATAGATGAGTAACAGGTTGATAATGCGTAATAGAGTTATTGCTTGATTTTAAACTATTAATGAAAGTAAGAATTTAAGCCTAATGTTGTTATAAACTTTTATATCACTTCGTTTTATCTCTAAATATAGGTATTGATTATAAATAATTACGAGTCGATTGTGAACAAGTAGTTCAGCTTAGGTATGAAGACGTAAGCGTGGAAGATGGCAGTAGGATTATTTCAAGCGTGGCTTTGAATGAAACTACCAGTTTCTAACTTAGGATCTTGATTGTATGGTAGTGGGAGCAGTTTTATAAAAATCCCTAGACTTAAAATCTAGGGAAAGATGATGAATGAGAGTGAAGTGTTGGTTAACTGCCAGCTTCATTTAGTTTGGGAATGACTAATTTTTCACGTCCGCCAAAGCCGATGTCGGTTATAAGGACAAAAATAGCCCAAGTAGCAGCGAGAATGAGTAGACCGATGACAGTATAGAGAATTTTATTTCTAGCGTCTTCAACTTTGCCTTTATCGCCACCTGAAGTGATAAAAGCAATAGCACCTAAAATTAAAAAGAAAAAGGCAATTCCAGCGACGACAACAAAAATTAAAGTAAAAATATTGGTGGTTAATGCGGCTGGGTCAGTGGCTAATTCAATATCTGGTTTAGCTTTATCTAAGTCCATGGTGGGTGAATCAGCAGCTAAGATGAAATGAGTATTAGTAAGTGTGATAATAGTTAAGATAAGGGTAAAGATGATCTTTTTTAGATTTTTTTTCATAGCTCTTTCTATTGAGTTGGTCCTTGCATGTAATAGTAGTAATTGTATACTAAAAAAAGGAGATTTGCAAGTGGTTTTTTAAGCATAAAAAAACCCGGCCGTGAAGACCGGGCGTGAGGTTGTTTTTAAATATCGTTTTGAGTAAATCCTGGTACTTGTAATTGAGATTGTCCGCCAAAAGCAATATTGGTAATAAGGACAAAGATAGCCCAAGTAGCGGCGAGAATGAGTAAGCCAATGACAGCAGCAGTAATTTTATTTCTAGCTTCTTCGACTTTACCTTTATCACCGCCTGAGGTGATCCAAGCAATGGCACCAGCAATTAGATAGAAAAAAGTTAAAGCAGCAGCTAAAACGAAGACTAGAGTGACTACTTGCTTAATAAGATTAACTGGGTTTTTGGA
>CAZMIQ010000021.1:0-13512 GCA_964566525.1 uncultured Pseudomonadales bacterium
TGCCGCGCTAAAATTAGCCACGCCCAAAGTCGCCAGAATCGCAATCACGGCCACCACTACCATTAATTCAATCAAAGTAAAAGCCGTTTTACCTTTATTCTCAGAAAATATCTTATTTTTCATTTTTCCTTTCAATTTATATTAAATTAACTCCCCTAAAGACATCAATATCTTACTACACTTTTTATTCTTTGTCAATACCTAAACCACCAATTAAACATTTGCTCTCCTCCATAATAAGCCATCATAAAAGCCAAATTAACAAATGGCAAAAAAGCCAAACGATGTTTTTTAAGATTTTTTTGTTTCAATAATAAAAATATCCCCACTATCGCTCCCAACCAAAAACTAAATAAAAACATCACTAATAATTGTTTTGGCGACAACCACCAAAGCAAAATTAAAAACATCCACATATCACCACTCCCCAAACCTTGCTTTTTCCACCACCATTGACTTAATTTATTCAATGCATAATACCCGCCAAACACCAATCCTGACAATATAACATTATTGACTATTTGCCATATAATTATTTCGTCTTGCCAAGATAACAAAATCATTCGCCCCAATGTCAAAAAACCCAAAACCCACAACCATAAATTTACAATTTTCTGTGTTCTAATATCTTCCAAAGCTGTCCAAAGTAGAACTACACCCACCATCAATAATAATAAATTCTCCACACAATTAATCCATGACCAATTGGTTAAATTCATCAACTCACCAGCCACAGACCACCAAAACCAACTCACCAACCATACCCCAAATAATAACTCCCACCAAAAATAATTTGGTGGGATGATTATTTTACAATTTCGACATTTACCCTTTAATATTATATAAGAAACTATCGGTATATTATCAAACCATTTAATCTTTTTTTGACAACTTTCACAAAAACTTCTTCCTTTTACCCAACTAATTTTCTTCTTACTTCGATAGCTCACTACTGCCCAAAAGCTTGCCAAACTAGCCCCTAGCATCAATAACAAAACACTTAGACAAATATTAAAAAGCCACATTTTCTATTCGCTGATACAGAGTAAATTACGTACTCCCTCTTCTGGCAAAGCAATTGTTCCGTCGGTTTTTTGACAAGGATCAAAAGTCCTGTCTCTATTTGGGGCAGTTCTACTTCTATTATTACAAGCATCAGCCGCCATTTGCATATACATTAATGATTCAGGCTCGAAACATATCCAAATTTCGATATTAGACACACCACTTGATTTATAAACATAGTAATTCCCACTATCAACAATATTTCTGGCTGATTTTTCTTTTACTTCTTCTGCATCAGACAAATTCCACATCCAATTCATATCACTACCCGCCGATTTAGGATCATAATAATACATACTTTCTGGCGTTCTCACTGCGGAAGAAAAAGAATCATTTCTTTGATTCCAAGGATAACGTTGCATCGCAATATAATATCTTTGCACCCCTTTAGCCAACTCTTTAGCCACTCCCACCTTCGCTGCATCTCTCGCTTTTTTCATTTGTTCCATTGGATTTAATAAAACCCACATTCCCAAAGCTAAAATTGCCATCACTGACATAACCACCAATAATTCAATCAAACTAAAGGCTTTTTGTTTTTTTTCTTTCATTTATTGCTTTCTATCTGCTTTTTAAGCTTATTAATAATTTATAATCAATTTAAGCTGATATTTGATTCGTTAAGTCATAAATCGGCATAATAATTGCAATTACTACAAAACCCACAGCTAAACCAAGTATTACCATAATTGCCGGCTCAAATGCTGCCATTAAACCCGCCACTGCTCTTTCCGCTTCACCTTTAAAATATTGCGACAATTTAAATAAAATGTCATCTAATTTACCCGTCTCTTCGCCCACTTTTACCATCTGAGCCATCACCATCGGAAAATCATCATAAACACCCAAAGCCGTCCCCAAAGCCACCCCTTTTTCTACTTTTTCTCCTACTACTTTCAGGTAATCACGATAATTAATACTACTCATACCCTCAGCTGACAATAACAAACTTTCTACTAAAGGCACACCTGCTTTAATTAACATCGCTAAAGTCTGAGCAAAATTAGTTAAAATGGTTTTTTTTCTTAATTCTCCCAAAATCGGCACTTTAAAAAGATAATTATCTACAATTCTTTTCGAGTCGTCATTACGATACCAAACCATAAAAGCAGACACCAATCCAATAATAATTAAAATAATCGCCCACCAAAAATCAGTTAAAAAATTCGAAATAGCAATTAAAATTTTCGTTGGCAATGGCAAATCTGCTCCAAATTCATTAAACACTTCCAACAATTTGGGCACCACTACTACCATCATAATTATGCCCACTACGCCCATCACTAACAAAATCACCGCAGGATATATCATCGCTCCTTTGACTTTCGACTGAAAATCTTTTTGCTCTTCCATATTATCGGCCAAACGGTTCAAAATTATATCCAAAGAACCGCTTGATTCACCAGCCCTGACTAAAGAAATATATGACTTAGAAAAAATCTTCGGATGTTTCGCCAAAGCCTGATTAAAACTGACACCAGATTCTAAATCATTCAAAATCTGAATTAATAAAATTTTCATGTTTGGTTTTGCTTGTTCAATCAATAAAGTTATCCCCATTGTCAATGTTAAACCTGCCTCAACAATTGAGGCAAGTTGTCTAGTAAAGATTACCACATCAGCAAACTTAACACTTTTAACTTTTTTAGTTACCTGAGTAAAAGTATTTTCAACCACCGGCTTCACATCAATCACAAACAAACCTTTTTCAATTAATGTTTCACCTGCCCTCTGCAAAGAAGATGCTTCTACTTGACCTCTTTGAATTTTTCCCTCACCATTTTTAGCTTTATATGTAAAAAAAGGCATTTACCCTCCAATCATTCTCAATAATTGATTAGGACGAAAAGCAGCTCTCATCGCATCATCTTTATTAATCATATTTTGTTTTAATAAATCTAACAAAGACATCTCAAATAACATATTTCCTTCATTAGTGGTAGTCTGGATCACATTATCAATCTGATAAGATTTTGCCTCTCTAATCAAATTTCTAATACTATTGTTCACCACCATTACCTCAAAAGCCGCTGTTCTTCCACCTCCTGCCTTCTTTAGTAATCTCTGCGATACAACTGCTTCCAAAGAGGCCGCCAATTGTTGTCTAATTTGAGTTTGCTGATGAGCAGGAAAATTATCAATAATTCTATCAATTGTTTGTGCCGCTGTCGCTGTGTGCAAAGTTGCAAACACCAAATGCCCAGTTTCTGCTACCGTAATTGCCGAAGCCATCGTTTCATAATCACGCATTTCACCCACCAAAACCACATCAGGATCTTCTCTCAAAGCACTTTTTAGCGCCACTGTCCAATCTTTAGTATCTTCATTCAATTCTCTCTGAGAAATAATACTTTTTTTTGGCTCATAAATAAACTCAATTGGATCTTCAATGGTTAAAATATGTTCATTTCTAGTACTATTAATTCGATCAATTAAAGCTGCTAAAGAAGTTGACTTACCCTCACCAGTTGGCCCCGTCACCAAAACCAAACCTTGTTTTTTCTCTGCCAATTTCCCAAAGACAGGTGGCAAATTTAATTCCTCAATTGTTAAAATTCGACTCGGAATCAAACGCAAAGCTGCCGCTTTACAGCCTTTTGCATGATAAACATTAATTCTAAATCTTCCTTTATCTTGATGTTGATAAGCAAAATCCCACTCTTTATGTGCTAGAAAGTTTTTTTTCTGCGCCTCATTCATTAAAGGCTCAAGCAAGACATCCATTTCTTTTTCACCCAAAGCCGGCACCCCCGGGACAGGTAATAAATCTCCATCCACTCTTAAAATAGGAGGTACACCCACTATTAAATGAATGTCGGAACCTTTTCTTTCTACCAATAAATCTAAAATATTATATATATTCATATGTCTCTCTATTTATCAAAAAAAACTCATTTTGTCAAGTCTCCGCTACTCTCAATACTTCTTCGATTGTACTCAAACCCTCTAATACTTTCAAATAACCGTCTTGTTTCATTAATAACATCCCATTTTGTAAAGCATGTCTTTCCAATTCTTGCGCCGTCACATTTTTACTAATTAAATCTTGAGTTTCTGGTTTAACAAGCATAATTTCAAAAATAGCAATTCTACCTTTATAACCATCCAACTTATTTGCCAAACTTTGTTTTGGCCTCCTTAATCTTAATTGTTCCACCGTCATTTTCTTTTTTTGTAGCCATTGATCGAAATGCACTCCCAATACTTTTCTCAACTCCATAATTTCAGTTTCCGTAGGTGCATATTCTTCACTATTGTCCAAATTTAATCTTCTCATTACCCGCTGAGCCATTACCAAATTAATTGATGACGCTAACAAAAATGGCTCGATACCCATATCAACTAGTCTAGGAATAGATCCGGCTGCCGAATTAGTATGTAAAGTCGAAAAAACCAAATGACCAGTTAATGAAGCTTGAACCGCTAAAGCTGCCGTCTCATGATCGCGAATTTCTCCCACCATAATAATATCAGGATCTTGACGTAAAAAAGATCTTAATGCTGATGCAAATGTTAAACCAGCTTGGTTATTAGTTTGCACCTGACTAATACCAGCCATTTCATACTCAACTGGGTCTTCAACGGTTAAAATGTTAACTCCTACTTTATTCACAATATCTAAAGCAGAATATAAAGTTGTTGTTTTACCGCTACCTGTTGGACCAGTTACCAACACAATACCCTGAGGAATTTGGATTGTTTTTAGAAACTGTTGCAAACCAACACCAGACATACCCAACTCTTCCAAAGTTGCCACTTTTTCTTGTTTGCGCAATAACCTAATAACAATTTTTTCACCCAAAACTGTCGGTAAAGTCGAAATTCTTAAATCAACATTACCTTTCTCAGTACTAAAACCGAACCTTCCGTCCTGTGGAATTCTTTTCTCATCAATTTTTAATCTAGAAAGAATTTTAATTCTTGAAACCAAAGCTTCAATTACACTCTTTGGCAAAATTAACTTTTCTACCAAAATACCATCAATTCTATATCTCACTCTAATTTTATTTATTTGTGGTTCTATATGTACATCAGAAGCCCCAGAACCCACCGCAAAACCCAAAATTTGCTCCACAATTTTAGCAATTGGCGCCTGTTTAATAATTCCTTCACTACTTAGCTCAGAAAAACTCTGCACTGAACGTGCTTTTACCACATTATCGCTATCAGCCAACGCTTCATTCACTTCCTCAGACAAATTATTATTATAAGCCTGCTCAATCGTATTGCTTAGCTCCTTTTTATCCGCATAATGAGCGACAACTTTTTTACCAGTTTTTTGACTCACAAATTGAATTGCGTTTAAATCTAAAGGATCAGCCATTGCCACCAATAAACTATTTTTCAACTGATCCACCGCGAAAGGGAACATTTGATATCTTCTCGCTAAATCAATATCAATCAAAGATAGAGCTTCTGGATTTTGCCCAACATCATTTAATTTAACAATCGGAATATTATTTAATTGTGACAAACTACTTAAAATAGTTTTTTCATCTACTAAACCACTCTCTAAAACCACTTTTTCTAAAGGTTGTCCAGTTTTAAATTGCTGTGTTTGCAATAAATTAAATTCTTCTTGAGTGATCTTTTGATTAGCTAACAATATATCTAAAATATTTTTGTTGATTTTTAACATATTTCCATTATATAATAAAACTTAATAAAAAACAAGTAATTTATGTCAGTAATTTTAATTCACTCTTATACTAATTTCAATAATATTAATGATATTCCTCATAAAGTCGAATCATTATTACCCAAACACCTCCAATTACCGTCAAATTGCATCTGGCAATTTCCCAATTACCAGCAAAAAACAACCATTGACTTAATTCGCCAATTGCAACACCAATTCATTAAAAAAACTGGCACTAAAACCTATGTTTATTTTTTTCATAATTTACATCTCGCCTCCAATATTATTCAAAATAGCTTACTTAAAATCTTAGAAGAACCACCCAAAAACACTTATTTTATTCTTCATACCCAAAATTTAACTACTCTGCTTGACACGCTTAAATCTCGTTGTCAAATCATTTCTTCACCCAATCCAGTTAATCATTTTTCTTATCTTGATTATTTAATCTTCGATTCTTGGATATCGCTTAATCCCAATCAGCTCGCCACTTTGCTCCAACAAAAAATCAATCATTTGTCTCAAACTGCAGAAAATAATGATTCTGCAACCTTATTGTCGTCAATTTTTAACCAAATATTATTAGAATTAGACCAGCTTTATCTTCAAAAGAAACTTTCACTTCCCACTCACCAAATTTTTTTATTAAAAAAATTAATCACTCAAGCTCAAACTTATTCACTCACTAATTTAAATGCTAAAAGCATTATTGCTAACTTTGCCTATCAATATTATCGACAAAATGATTCCGTTACCACCACTTAAGGCTTACTCACCACTGATTATGATTAATTTTCTTCCTTCGCCAAAACAAAATCATCAAACTTAATATTAATAAACCATTACCCAATAATCTAGCCCAAGTTTTTTGCGTAAATTTAGTTACAATTTGATAATTACCTCTACTTACTTCGAAAGCAATTCGACCATTTATTTCCTTACCATCAACATAATTAATCAACTCACCATTAATTTTTGTTTCATAACCAATAAAATAAGCTGTTTCTTCCACTATCAAACATTTGCTAGCTTGACAATCAAGCTGATATTTTTTTATCGTATTATTATTTTTCTCTATTTGTTTTATTTCACCTTCGCCCACTAAAATTAGCGGCTGACCACTATGACCTTTAGTAATTTCATAGGTAAATGATTTTGGCCGATTTTCCCCCAAAATCGTCGTGGTTTGTGGATAACTCCAATAATCATCTCTCGTTTTTGTAAAAAATTCTTTTGGCCAAGCATTAATCATTAATAAACCCTGAATTAAAAAAAGACATGCCCAAAAAACTTTCTGACCTTTATGATTGTTTTTAATTAACGCCAATTGCCACACCAAACACAAATTCAGCAACAAAGACCATCGCCAAGGAAACTGCACATAATTTAAAAAAGGTATATTTTTCCACCACCATTGACTGCCACTAGTCTGAATAAAAATTAATAAAATACTAATGATCACCAATATTATATTAATTTTATGATTATAAAAATATTTTTTTTCTGTTAGTAACATTAAATTAATTAACCACCCCATTACAAACACCAAACCTAAACCATAACCCAAACCATCAACCATCCCGACTTCCGAAAAACCTCGACTAAGATTTAATTTAAATAATTGTTGCCAATCAATAAAATGTTTCGCAAATTCTTGATTTACGCCAGCCCCGTCTAAAACAATTAATGACTTTTCTCCCAAAGCTGGTAACCAAAACCACAAAGTCAAACCAATAGCCACTAAAACTGTCATTAAAAAATTAATTTTTGTATTTTTAGTTTTTAACCGCCACCAAGCATAACAAAATAATAAAGGCGTCAATAATAAAACCATAATATTATGTGATAAGAAAAAACTCGCCAATAATACCAATAATAACCAACTACTTCCTTTTGAATTTTCTCGCTTGCGTTCTATTTGCCACAAAATCAAAGGCACCAAACAAAAACTCATTGCTTCACCAATATTGCCGCGATAAAAAATAGCCTGAAATAAATACGGCGCCAACCAAAAAGAGAGTAGAGGAATTACTGGTTTTTTAAGCTCGGGGATGATTTTTTTTAACCACTGCCACACTCCTAAACCACCCATCAAATAAAAAAACACCACTATCAATTTAAAGGATAATTCATAATGAATTTTTGCCATACTTAAAGGTAAGCTTAAAATATTAGCTAATGGATAATTAAAGTTAAAAACTGGATAGCCGAAACCATTTTGCAAGCTTGGAGCCAATCTGGGTATAATTTGACCTTGCTTAAAGGCTAAATAATATTGCGCAAATCTTGCCACATGATTTTCGCCATCATGAGTTACTGGTAAGCCAAGCCGATAATAAGGCCAAAAATAGATTATTACTACCAACAAAAATAAACACCACCAAAGATTTTTATTCCACCAATTTTTCATAACATTTTATTACCTTTTCGGCTGTCAACTGCCAAGTAAATTTCTCTTGCCATCGATATGCTTTTTCAATCCAAATACTTCTTTTTTCTTTATCTAAATTATATACTTTTTCAATTTGATCAGCCCAATCCCGTGCTTGCAGCGAAGCACTATAAAAAACGTGCTTGCCACCTACTTCTTCCAAAGAAGAATTATTGTGAGTAATTACCACCGTGCCACACTTCATTGCTTCCAAAACTGGCAAACCAAAACCCTCATAATAAGATGGTTGCACATAAGCGATTGCTCCCGCATAAATTGCACTCAAAGCTTCATCACTCTCAATCTGTGTTAAAAAATGCACTCGTTCTTCCACTTCGCTTAAATGCAATTGTTCTTCCAAGACTTGCCATTCTGGAATTTGCTGAGGCTTGAAATTTTTGCCAACTAATACTAAATGGATTTTTGTCGATAAAAATTTTAAAGCTTTAATTAATTGGGCTAAATTTTTATTAAAATTAATATCACCCACATACAAAATATAATTAGTTGGCAAATTATATGTTTTTTTCACCTGAGCAATTTGACTTAATTTCATCAATTTTAGCTTTGGATTAGCCGCCAAATAAATCACTTCAATTTTTTGAGCTTTAATTTTTAAATAATTAATAATATCATTTTTACTTGCCAATGAGTCAGTAATTATCAAATCAGCTTTTTGCAAATTTCTTTTTTGACACCAAAAAGCAAATTTCCCTCGCCAACCAACCGGATAATCTTGAGGAAATAATAATGGAATGACGTCGTGAATAGTCACTACTAATTTTTGACTTTTAGGCACTTTCTTTAAAGTTGGGCGAAACAAATCAAAAAAAGTATAATGAATAATATCAGCATTCTTATTATTTTCGCTTATAAAGACTGATTTTACTCGCCCTACTTCCTCAATAAGCCATTGATAATATTTGCCCACGCCCCTCTCTTTTTGTAAGTGAGCAAGTTCACTCACTGGAAAAAATACTTTTAAATTTTGATTTAATTCACTTTTTTGACTTTCTATATATTTCAAATAAGCCACTTGATGATGCAAAGCACTAAACCAAGCAAATAAAAAACCAGCCATACCATCAACATAACCACGATGCCTGACAAACAAACTCAAAAAAGTCTTTAATGGCTTAAGTACCAAAAAGTCCGAAAAAGTCCAAAAATTAATTTTTGTTTTTTCCGCTTCCAATTGCTTAGCTTTAAAACTTGTATAAGTATTAAATTTTCTCCAATAGCTTTCTAAATCAGGATTGGCATAATGCCAAAGATGACCATTGGCTATACCAATATCTCCCATTACTTTCATTTGCTCATGCACATCTTTTTGTGGCAAATAAGCTTGCCCTCGCCAAAACAACCTAATTACCATATCTGGATATTGACCACCTTTTTTTAGCCAAGAACCAAAAAATAAATTTTTTCTTCTAATTTGCCAAGCAGCTATGCTTTTATCTTGCATTTTATCCAAGTTAATAATAAACTCCTGCAACTGCTTATCAACTACTTCATCAGCATCCAATTGTAAAATCAAATCTCCCTTAGCTGCATCAATCGCTAATTGTTTATTAATATGAAAATTAACTTTATTAGTAGTTGTAATCACTTTAGCTTTAAAACTCTTGGCTACTGTCACTGTTTGGTCACTCGATTCACCATCAACCACAATTATCTCATTGACCCAATCATATACACTTTCCAAGGATTTGGTTAAATTTTTTTCTTCATTATGTACTGCATAAACTACACTAATCATCTTGCCTTTCCCAACGCTGCTTTTCAATATTATACCTTACAACTTGCCAATTTGGCCACAAATCAACCCCATAATCAAAAAAATGATAATTAGCTAAATCACTAACAGGAATAATACCAGCTGGATTAGGTTTTTCCCTCACAATTGTCGACCAAAATATCTCTGCTGGCATTTTACTTTCCCAAGCCAATTTAATATATTGATATTGTCTCTCATCATTAATAATCAGAGTTGGTCTTTTATCATTACCTAATAACTCACTAATGCCGTATTGATAAATATTTTTATTTTTTAATACCGTCACATAATGATAAAAATAATTAATTGATTCTGAGAAAATTAATACTAATAATATTACTATTAGCCACTGATATTTACGCCATTGAATGTTTTTTACCAACATTACAGCTAACAAAATCATTAATAAATAAAAAAAGGCTAAACTTCTAGTGGCGTGAGGAGCATCAGTAGTAATCACGCTTGGAACTAAAGTTAAGCCTAATAATACCAACCACTTCAATTCTGTACAATGCCACCAACCTGATAAATTTCTAATTTTTATTAAAACAGATACTAATAACATAATTAAACCGACATAAACCATCACTATAGTCATCAAAGTCAAATGATTGTAACCCGATAACTGATGCCAAGGATGCTCACCACCTCGCCACCAAAATTTCGGGCTAAAACTTGCTAATGTATTTTCTAATAATAACTTACTCATAAAAACATACCTATTACCCAAAATTTTTAGTTTCCAACCAGAAAAATTCTGACGATAATCAATAAATTGATAATGTGTCACCACTTCACTAAAAATGGTCACACTATTTTTCGACTTCGTCACTGGAGTCAAGATAATCACACATGGAATAATCGCCAACATTAAAACTCCCATTAATGGCAAATAAAAACTTTTACCTTTTTCCCAAAAAAACCAAGGTAAAAAAAACCAAATTACTACCGCCATAATCATCATCGCATTATAAGTTAAAAAAGCCAAAATTAATAAAATTAAAATTATCCACAATTGCCAAAAATGCCATTTTTTATGAGCAACATAAACACTCGTTATCAACCACATAATCAATAACACTAATAACAAGCTTAAATTTACCTCCCATGCTCCTCTCGAATACCAAATAAAAATCGGATTAACCGCTACCAAAAAACTTGCAATCAAACCAACTTTTTTGCCATATATTTTTTTCAAAATCACATAAGTTAAAACCACTATCGCCAAACCAGAAAATATGCTTGGTAATCTAACCACTAAGTTGTTTACAGGTAGAAATTTATACAATAATGCTACTGCATACGGATATCCAGGCAGCCGATTATCACCAAAACTTTCTAAAATAATTGGATAAACACTTTCCCACTCATCTTTACCTGTCTCTGCCAACAACCAAGCATTATAAGCAATTGCCGCCTCATCACGGTTCATCCCTCTAGGCAATTCATTAATCAAGCATCCACGATAAAAAAAAGCCACTATTAAAATTAAACACCACCAGCAATTACTATAATAATTATTTTTTTTAATCACTTTATTGATCAACTTTTTCATTTAATATTTCTCCTACAATCAAAATAGTTTCACCTGTTTGACTTTTTACTTCTTTTCCATTTACTAATTTTTGCTGACCAATATTCTGTCTTTCCTCGACTGATAAAACCACTATTTGATTTTTTTCTGGTTGCAAACCAATAAAACTAACTTCGTTATAACTTAAAAACTCGCTCTGATCAAATTTTTCTTCTTTTGACTGTTTTTGTACCTCTTTTGGATTAATCTGATTATACCAAAAATAATAAATGCTTGGTCTACCTAATTCTCTAGTAATATATATCGGTAAATCCGGTTTATTTTTTTTTAATACAGCTACATATTCTAAAGCCTCTTGATAGCCTTCTTGCCACCACTGTCCACTCACTTTCGCATAATAATTAAAATAATACCACTGATACACTCCCAATTGGCAAGCATATAAAAATAAAACAAATAACCAAAAAAACTTTTTATCAATTTTTTCGCACCTTTTCCTTATTTCCAACCAACCCATAGTCACTATCCAAGTTAACCAAATCACTAAAGGCAAACTCCGCAATAAATGTGGGACGGCTAACGTTAAGCTCGTAGGCAATAATACCACTATTGTCGCTAAAAAAATAAAAATATTTAACTTTTTTTCTTTTTGCCAATTTTTCATTAACCAATAAACTCCCATTATTAATGGCACTAAATCAAGAGGATAAAAAATCCCAAATAAGCCGACACTATGTCTTTTATTTTCTTCACCTGTCAGAAACAAATAACTAAAATTAAAATGACTCAAGGCGTTTTCAACTACTCTTTGCCCAAAAAACCAATATCGATGACACCAAATTCGTGCTCCAAAACTATCACCGCTAATTTGACGACACTGATTGCTTGCTTGCACCATAGATGAATCAGCAAAAATTGCCGTTTCATTAAATCTATTATTAACTTGCTTATCGCCCATTAATTTTATAAAAGGCGACAAACATCCTACCGCTGCCAAAACTAGAACACAGAGATTAAAAAACCAAAATTTATAATTCTTTTTCTTAATAGATAATAACAAACCGCTTAGTACCGCCACTCCTAATAATGGCGCTATCACCCTCATCGAATGATAAGTATAAAAACTCATTATTAAAAACATCATTCCCGACAGCAAATTCCAATCTAACCTAATTTTTATCTGATTATGATTAGTTCTTAATAAAAAAACTAAACCCCATAATAAAAAAGCTAAAGCCAAATTAGTCTCAAATGCTACTCTAGATAAATGCACCATTGCTGGGTTTATTGCCAATAAAAACATCACCAAATAACTAATTTTATCTTTTATTTCAGTATTTTTAATTGATAAAATCATTTTTAGTAAAACACCAGCACCCCACACAATCATCACTCCAGCCCAAATACTTGGTACTTTTACTACCCAATCATGAGGACCAAATACCTTTATTAAAATCGCTAAAACATAAAAATATCCACTTGGTTTATAATCACCAAAACTCTCAAAAGCCACCAAGGGCCACCAATTATTATGATGATCTCTCCCTGTTTCTGCTATGCTCCAAGCATCATAAGCCAAAGCTACTTCTTCCCAATACAGACTGATCGGTACGCTCATGACTTTATAAACTCGCAAAAACAAAGCCAAACATAAAATTAAGCTAGTAATTAAGATTTTTTTTGTTGTCATTTTATCCAAAATAAAACTAGATTTGTTTTTCCACTATTATTTTTATACTCATTAATAATCAAGTCATTTTTTATTTCACTTGGTAAATTTGCTGGACTAGATAAGATTAAGGTCTGCTTTTTATCAAAATCAGTCGCATTTATTCTATCAACAAATAAATATTTTTCACTCAAACTCCCATGCTGATAAGAAATTGGCTTTGTTCCTCTAGCTAATAAAGCGTAAATATATTCATGCTCCATTCCAGAAGCAACAATCACCTGCTCCACCTCTTTCTCCAGCACTCTCACATCTTTCAAAGCAGTTAATAAATTTTGAGCGAATAAAAAAGAAATCGCCTCATGTTTTTTTTCATTTTGATAATTTGCAGTCAACC
>CAZMIQ010000022.1:0-4601 GCA_964566525.1 uncultured Pseudomonadales bacterium
CGGTTGGTCGGTTGGTCGGTTGGTCGGTTGGTCGGTTGGTCGGTTGGTCGGTTGGTCGGTTGGTCGGTTGGTCGGTTGGTCGGTTGGGCTACTTTTTTCATATAGAGTATATTATAGCAAAAACCTCTTCTCATGTCAATTAAAAATCCTCCTTATAAAAAAACTTGACAAATAGTTATTTTTTACTATAATACCTCCTATTACTTTTCAAATAATTTTTTATTTGCTAAATCATATTTGAAAAGTAGCTCTTTATCACTATTTTTTTGGAGGGGATTTACATGTTTGCCAAATTCGAAGCCTTGTATTATTTACCAGGAGATTACGACTTGAAGCAGAGAGTCAAAGGTGGAAAAACTCCACCCAATGCCGTCGGTGGCGGTTGCGGCAGTTTTATCGTCAAAAAAGAATCGCCAAAATTAATTTTGGCTCTAAGCTGCGGTCCCAAAAGATTTGAGTTTGACATTTATTACGCTGTCAAATCGATTAGCGGCCAAAGATTGACTGGAAAATACCGTCATTCATTGGCTATCATGATGCAAAACGAGATCTTCGAAGTCAACAAAGGCCATATCGAAGATCTTGAGTTAAAACTCAAACAAATCATCGCTGCTCAAGAAAAATCCAAAAAAAAGTAACACTAACCGCCGGCTCTAAATGCCGGCGGCTTTCTTTTCTTATCTCATTTTCCCCCGAATATTTACTAAACATAAGCTATAATAACCCAACGCATGTCTTATCGTCTTAATTATCAATCAAAAATTTTTACTCTTCTAATCATTCTCATTGGTTTATTTTTACGTTTTTATTTATTATCCAAAATTCCCTTAGCTTTATACCATGATGAAATGGATCATGTTTTTACTGGCGAAGCCATCGCTAGATTTGGAACTGACATTACTGGTCACTGGAGTTTTTGGAGATTAATCCCTCTCCAGACTCTCAATGTCGTTGCCGAATTGGCTGGCTTCTTTCATGCTATCGGTCAAAAAATCTTCGGTTATGGCCCAGCTTTTTCGCACCTTACCAATGCCACTTTTGGCTTAATGACTTGCATTTTATTATACTTTTTCACCAAAAAAATCACCAATAATAAGCAAATAGCCATCTGGAGTTTTATTTTTTTACTCATCAATCCTTGGCACATTTATCTCAGCAGAATGAATTATGAAATAGTAATCAGCTTGTTTTTTCAATTACTCACCCTTTTTTCCTTCTATCTCATTTTTTACAATCTTAAGTTTTCTGTCACTAATTACAAACGCCAATTATTATATTTCTTTTTCTTCAGTTTATCATACTTTTTTGCCTTTTTCACCTATCACGGTACTAAAGTTGTTTTGCCCGCAGTCATCATTGGTTTGCTCTTTGGTGCTTTCTTTTTCCAACAAAATTATAAAAATAAAATTTATTATTTTTTCTCCCTTTTATCAGTCATTATTATTATTTTTAATTTTATTCCCTTGTGGCATAATTATAAAAATAATTTACTTGACAACAGAGTAAATAGTGAATTTGTCATTAGTCAAGAAAATCAAATTGAGATCCTTACTCCTTACAGACAAGAGAGCCTTTCCTTCCCTTTCCAAAAATTCTTCATCAACCAACCCCTCTCTTTATTAACTGAAATTTCTAAAAGATACATTTTTGCTTGGGATATTTTTAGACTTTTTTCAGGACAAGAAAGTGGCTATCAATTTTCACTCAATATTCACAGTTTTTATTATTTATCTAGTCTAATTTTTATTATTTTTGGCTTCGGTTTTTTATCCAAACTCCCCTCTTCTACCAAAACTTTTCTTCTCATTATTATTTTTATTTCTCCTCTCGCCACCGCCCTAAGCCTTAGCTGGCAATCCATTTTTAGAAGCGCCTTACTCTATCTTATTCTCAATCTAATTGCAGCCATGGGCATATACTCATTATTTACTAAAATAAAAACCCATCATTTTATCACTAAAAATTTCTACATTTTAATCATTCTACTCTTTATTTCTATCGAAACTATTAATTTTGGCTATCACTATTTTAGTCGCTATCCTATTATTACTGCCGACAATCACTATTTTTCTTATCGCTTATTATCAGCTTATCTCGGTCATAAAAATCAAGAAAAAACTTATGTCATCGTTGAAGAATCACCTTATAATTATGCTCGAGCTTATGTTTTTTACCAACAATTAATGCCTCAATTAACCAACGAAGAAAAACACCAATTTTCTGATCCCTGGGCTAGCACTATTGAAATTAATAATGTTGTCTTTACTAAAGAATGTCTAGAGTTAGAAGATAAAAATAATCTCATTCTTAGCAGTCATAAATACAGTAGTTGTGAATACGATTATAGTTCTATTAAATACCCTTCTTCCATCGATGAAGCTTCGATTGATAACTACAAGCCTACCATCAATGCGATTTCCTCCCCTAGAGACAGTGGTGCTTATTTCTATTTGCTTAAAGGCGATCTTTGCCAAAATCAAGTTATTAATCAGTTCATCCATCAAACAAAAATCGACACTTATCAAGCAGAAAAACTCACCCTGACTGATTTTTGCCAAAATTGGGTTAAAGCCGAACCATTTTAGCTACTCTTTGACTTTTTTTCACTCTTGTGTTACAATAAGCAAATCTAATCCAAAGACAGCGCGCATTTATAAGCCACGCCGAGGAAAATTAATTATTTTACTCTCTTTAGATTAGCTAAAGAGTTTTTTTATTATTAAGCACAGAAAGAAATATTATGCCTAATGCCAAAAATCAACAAAATTATGATCTCATTAAAGAGAAAATTTCTCGTGCCAAGTCAATTTTAGTCGTTGATTATGCTGGCACTTCAGTTAATGAACAAAGCGAATTCAGACAAAGCCTCAAAGATGCTGGTGGCGAATTTTTTGTTACCAAAAACACCCTTATTCATCTTAGCTTCGATAAAAAACCAGAAGTCAAAGATGCTCTTAACGGTATGAACGCTCTTATTCTTTCCTATGACGACGAGGTTGGCGCTGTTAAAGTTACTTATGACTTCATCAAAGAAAAGGAAAAAATGACCGTCAAAATTGGTTATCTTGATGGCAAATTTCTTTCTCCTGAAGAAAGTGAAGCTCTTAGCAAAATTCCAGGCAAAAAAGAACTCGTCGCTTTACTCATTCGCTCACTCAATAGCCCTGCCACTGGCTTAGTCAATGTTTTGAAAGCCAATATCCGTGATCTCACTTATGTTTTACAAGCTATCGTTGATAAAAAGTAATATAATTAAATAGAAAGGCAAATATGTCCGAAAAAGTCGAAAAAATCGTCGCCGCTGTTAAAGAATTATCTTTAATGGAAGTTTCTGAGCTAGTAAAAGCATTAGAAGAAGAATTTGGTGTCACCGCTGCTGCTCCCATGATGATGGGTGCTATGCCAGGTGCTCCAGCTGCTGCTGTAGAAGAAAAAACTGAATTTACAGTCGTACTTAAAGACGCTGGTAGCAATAAAATTGCCGCCATTAAAGCTGTTCGCACTCTCAAACCAGAATTGGGCTTGGGTGAAGCCAAAGCTTTCGTCGAAGGCGCTCCTAAAACCGTTCTTGAAGACGCTAAAAAAGAAGACGCTGAAGCAGCCAAAAAAACTCTTGAAGAGGCAGGCTGTGTTGTCGAACTCAAATAATCAACTACATCTTAAAACAAAAAGGCGGCTGCATGCCGTCTTTTTTTTATCTCACAAATATGCTATAATCACCCAGTGACTTTTTTAAAAAATAATCAACTCTCATTATTGCCACCCTTAGCACTTTCCGTGTCAGGCCTTTTTATACTTGCTTTCACTCCCTCAATTACTCAAGCGGCCGACTACACTACCAGCGCTTTTTCTTGGAAAGAACATCGCTTGGATCACCTTTCTTGGATTTTTTCCTCTTCCATTCCAGAGGATGATTTTTCTTTCGAATTTCAAACCGCCTCGTCTCCTGACAATTTTAATCACTGGCAAAAACTCTCCTCCTATCATTGTCAAACCCAAAACCAACAACTCAAATGTCAATCTCCTCTTCCATCTAATCTCGACCGTTTTATTCAATTTCGCCTTACTTATCCAGATGAAATTATCTTGCAATCTCTTAATTATCACTTTGATCAAACCTCATCTTCTTCTGCGGAAACCATCGACACCCAAAAAGATATTTATTACTCTAATTTTAAAAAAATCGACCAACAATCTGCCATTGAATTTATTTCTTGGCAAGAAGCTGACCTTATTGCTTCTCCATCGAGTAAAATAATTGTTCAAACTAGAGCCAGCTACGATGATCTTAATTGGACTAATTGGACAGGAAACTTCACTGATTTGAACAATTTGAGTGAACAAAAAGGTAGTACTAGCCATCAAGCTCAATATCAAGCCGATTTTGAGGCTACAGAAGGCTCAATTTTACTAAAAAATCCTCCCCCATCAGATTTTGATAAAATTCATCTCACTTATCTACCCTTATCTTCATCTTATCAATTAACACATCCTGCCGCCTTAGGAGACCAAGAATTAACCGCTTTTTCCAATCTTTCATTCCAACTCAACACTCTTGCTGATCTCCAATTAGGTGAAAAACTTATTATTAGCGAGCAAGT
>CAZMIQ010000022.1:4611-13003 GCA_964566525.1 uncultured Pseudomonadales bacterium
GCTCAGATTTTTATCAAGCCTCAGGCATCATTAGCGACCTTAAACTATCAGAGAATTTAGTTACTATTTTCTCTTGGGAAGGAGCCATTCCTTATCAACTACCCAGTTTTTGCCAAGATCATCATTTTTGTTTTTCTACCCAAGCTCAAATCCAAAAAGTTTCAGAAGTTTTTCTTTCCCCCTCACTTTATTATAATCATTCACAAAATACTATCAGTTTACCTTTTGCTTATCAAAAAATCCTTAGTCTGAATTTTATTCAAACCACTCCTCCTTCATGTTTCGATGAATTAAATGAAAACAACTCTCTTTGCGAAAATTATGGTTTTTCACTTTCCTCTTATTATCAAGATAATAATCGTCCTGTTTCACTCCAATATCGCCTCATTTACGATCAACCTAAAGATAAAATAGTTTCTCAAGTCTATCTGCATCAATCCCAGCCTCAAGCTCGCAACTCTTCCTCCAGTCTTTACCGCTTACGCGGCGGGAAAATTTTTAATCCCACGCAAAAATCTCGTCCCTATTACTGGCATTAATCATTTTTCGCCCTTTTTTCGTTTTTAAGCTAACCTCCCTATTGACTTTCCCCAAAAAACTTGCTATGGTGTCATTAACACAATCCACTACACACTAACACAAAAAACATTGTATTAATATTAAATAATTAAAAGAAAGGCACCACATGACTGATGCAATCAAACTAGATAGTCAACCAGTAAAGGTAAAAAAATCTGGCACTGTCTCCGAAGCTATTAAGCTCGATATCAACAATTTACCAGATCTTCTTACTGTCAAAGAAGTCGCTACTCTCTTACGTGTTTCACCTCTTACCGTTAAACGCTGGGGTGCCAGAGGCAAACTACCAGCCATTCGCATCAATTCTCGTGGCGATCGCCGCTACAAAAAAGAAGCCGTTATGTGGTTGCTTGGCATTGATCCAGAAGAAAGAGATGAAGAATAAACTATTTTAGCTTACCCATTAATTTCAAAAGCACAAACTGAGGCAGCACTAGCTGCCTCTTTATTCTACTTGGCTCTTGCATTAAACGCCACAACCATTCCAAACGCACTTTTTGCCAACTAAGCGGCGCCCGTTTAATTTTGCCTAAAATAAAATCAAAGCTCCCACCCACTGCCATTGCTATTTTAACATTGTTTTTCAACAACCATTCTTTATTTTCCACCAACCACTCTTCTTGTTTTGGCGCTCCAAAAGCCACCCACACCACATCTGGCGATAAATCACTAATCAACCTTTTTACCTCTTTTGTTTCATTTTGTGTAGGCGAGCATACATTTTGATATCCCTGTGTATAGTAAATATCAGTCAAAAATCCATTAATTTTAATCTTTATTTTACCCTCCATTGCCCCATCGTATCTACCACCAATCAGCAACATTTTAATATTTTTTTGGCTCCCCCATTTTATTACTTCTCTGACTGTTTCCACCCCCGTTAATCTTTGTTTTAATTTAGCTGCCCACACCAAGCCCCAACCGTCAGGCAATAACCAATCAGCCGCCATCAAGCATTTTCTAAATTTAATGTTTTTTCTCATCAACATTATTTGTTCTGGATTTGGCGTCATTATTATCTTCAAGCTTTTATCCTCAGTTTCACTTAAATGATTTTTCAGCAATTCATACCACCTACTTTCATCTACGTTTAGTAAACTTAGACCACAATACAATTTATTTTCTATTTTCATGACCGCATTATATCATTAATCGCTTACAAATACTAAAAAACCTACTCTCCATGATACAATATCAATACTTATGTCATATCAATTGCTCACCCAAAAACACCCTTCTCTCACCTATCAATCATATTCTCATTCCATCGAAAATAAGCAGCTATTTATTAATTATCACTATCAGCTTGCCAATGGACCACTTTTCCAACATCAGCTAATCTTTCCCCTTCCCCATCCTCAACCTTTCATCAACCAATCTCCGACATTAATCAATAATCTCATTTTTAATTTAGGTTTAATCGAATTATTCTCTTACTGGAAACTTGCTTGTTCTCCTGAAATCATTATTAACTGCGGTTCACTCAATCAAGATCAATTAAATTATTGGCATCATCTTCTTCTAAATGGCATGGGCGAATTCTTTTATCTTAATCAAATTGACTTTACCTCGCCCAATTTCGTCACTTTTATTACCAACAACCAACAAACCAACACTGCCATTCCCGCTCACAAAAATCACTCCCATAGACTCAGCGCTCTCAACCTCGGAGGCGGCAAAGACTCTGCGGTTATGCTTGATTTTTTTTCTTCATCACCCGAAACTTTTATCAATTTAATTCTCACTCCCGCTTCTCCCGCCGCTTCCAAAATGGCTCAATTGCACTCAGTTCCCACCTACCAAATTCAACGTCAATTTGATTCTCAATTAATTGACCTCAATCAAAAAAACTATCTCAATGGTCATGTTCCTTTTAGCGCTTCGCTCGCTTTCATCAATTTACTCGCCAGTATTATTTATGACTTCGACTATGCTGTGGTTGGCAATGAACATAGCGCCAATGAACAAACACTTAATTGGTTATCACAACCAATTAATCATCAATATTCTAAGAGCACAAATTTTGAACAAAGATTTAGAGAGTATAGTAAAAAATATTTAATCGATAATGTAGAATATTTTTCTTTAATCCGTCCTTTTAGTGAGTTAAAAGTTGCACAAATTTTTTCAACATTAACACCATATTTTGAAATATTCAAATCATGCAATCGTGGACAAAAAACTAATTCTTGGTGTCATCAATGTCCCAAATGCTTATTCGTTTTATTAATACTTTTTCCTTTTATTGATGAGCAAATTCTCACCACTAAAATTTTCAATCATCATTTATTTAATGATCTCTCACTTCTCCCCATTCTCCAAAAGCTCATCGGTCAAACTGACGCCAAACCATTTGAATGCATTGGCACCATTATAGAATCGCAAACTGCTTTTCACTTATCTCTCCAAAAATATTTAAATAATAATCGTGCGCTACCCCCGCTTTTAGCTGCCGTCAAAACCCGAAACTTACCTCCATCGCCAACCCTTAATTCTTATGCCCAAACATTATTAAATAGTTTTTATCACCCTCACTTTCTTCCATCTTGGGCTCTATCTATGTTACAATCAACCTATGCCAAAAACTAATTATTCATTCACTCAATCACAACTCGCCAAAATAACCGCCCTCAAAAATAAAAAGATTCTCATCCTTGGCGCTGGCAGAGAAGGCTATTCTTCTTATCAATTTCTACGCTCACTCTTCCCTAAGCAAATCTTAACCGTCAGTGATCAAAATCAATCAATCAAAAAAACCAATCCTTGGAAACAAACTTTTCAACAAGATTTATATCTAGTTGGAATTTTTGGTCAACATCACCTGAACTGTCTGACTCAATTTGAGCTTATTTTTAAAACCCCTGGCATTCCCTCCACTCTTCCCCCCATCATTGCTGCCAAAGAATCCAATTGTCTCTTCACCTCCAATTGCGAGTGGTATTTGCGTCTCGCCAAAGGTAAAATCATCGGCATTACTGGCACCAAAGGCAAAAGCACCACTAGCTCACTCATTGCTCACACTTTCAATACTAGCGGCTTTCACACCCTTTTAATTGGCAATATTGGCCATCCTCCCCTATCTTATCTTACCCAAACCACCAACAAAACCATCTCCGTGATGGAATTATCAGCTCATCAACTTCAAGATTTAAAACAGAGTCCTCATTATGCCGTCGTCCAAAACATCACCAGCGAGCACTTGGACTATTATCAAAACAATCAAGCCTATATTGCCGCCAAATCTCCCATCGTTAAATATCAAAAATCAAAAGACTATTATATCTATTGTGACGAATTTAAAACCAGCAATGATTTTGCCAAACTCACTCCCGCCCAAAAACTCACCTATGGACTTAAGCCGCGCTCACATTATCTAGCCTACGCTCATGGTCGCGCCCTTTTTTATCATGATCAAAAATATCCTGAGTCAGTCATTGACCTTAAGCAACTCAAGCTCATTGGCAAACACAATCTTTACAATCTTCTCCCCGTTCTGATTCTCGCCAAACACTTCCAACTCACCAATGAGCAGATTCAATCAGCTTTTTATAGTTTTACACCTTTAAGGCACCGTTTGGAATATGTAGCGACAGTAAATCACATCTCTTACTATAATGACTCACTTTCAACCACTCCAGTCGCTGCTATCGCTGCTCTCAAAACTTTTGACGGTAAAAACATCCACCTATTAGCGGGCGGTTTTGATCGCCACCAAAATTTTAATACTTTTGCCGCGCAAATTCTCCGCTCTTCTGTTAAAACTTTAATCTTATTTCCAGTCACCGGCAAAAGACTCAAAAAGGCTGTCATTAACCTCGCGCTTAAGAAAAAAATTTTAGTCCCTAACTTTTTTGAAGTTGAAACCATGGAAGAAGCAATCCAAATAGTCAATCAGCAAGCCAAGTCTCATGATATTGTTTTGCTTAGTCCAGCTTCAGCCAGCTTTAATCAATTCAAAGACTATGCTGATCGCGGTGACAAATTTTGCACTTGTGTCAAAAATCTGTTATAATCAGCTCTATGAACAAAAAAAACCGACAACAAATCGATCAGAATATTAGGCTTCGCAATTGGGCAGGCATTATTTATACCATTGCCTCAGCCGTAATTATTAGTTTTGGCACTTACTTTACTATTCGCTGGGCCAAAGGCGATTTTCGTCTTGATCAAAACGCTGACTTAATTTCAAAAGAGACAGGCATTCTTCACGCGACCTCAAATCCAAAAGCTGCCCAAGTCTACATTAATGACAAGCTTACCTCTGCCACTGACAATATTATTTATCTAGCTCCGGGAGAATATCAGGTGGTTATTCAAAAAGATGGCTACAATTCATGGCAAAAAAATATTAAAGTCGAAAAAGGTTTAGTCTCACAAACCAATGCCACTCTTTTTCCTTTTTCACCTAATCTTACTAGTTTGACTTTTAATGGCATCCAACAACCTCTGCCTTCTCCTGATGGTAGTAAAATTCTTTTCTATACTGATACCGCTTCCATTAAAAGTAAAAATGGCCTGTATATTTTTGACCTCAACAATTCTTCCAAAAATATTTATCAGCTCACTGCCAACAATTTTGATTTTCCTCTTTCAGAAAGCCAATTTCTTTGGTCTCCAGACAGTAGCGAAATTCTTATTATTACCCCCAACTATACTTATCTCATCAATAGTAATAGCTACACCGATCTCAACTCTTCCCCAGACGTAAGCCTCCAATTAGACAATTTATTTTCTTCATGGGAAAAAGAGCTAGCCCTAAGAGAAAGACAATTTTTAGAAAAAATTTCTCCTCTGGCTCTCAATACTATTTTTAATCATGCACAAAACATCTTCATTTCACCAGATAAAACTAAAATTCTCTACACCGCTACCGCCTCAGCCACTTTAGCAGACAATCTTATTCCCGCCCTACCAGCTCGTAATAGCTACCCAGAAAATCGCCAGCTCTTACCTAGGAGCACTTATGTTTATGACGGCTATGAAGATAAAAATTATCTCATCGAATCTCCTCCATTATCCCAGAAAGACCTTTTGCCTACTTACAAAAAAATCCTTAATCCTTCTTTAACCCTCGCTCAACTCAATACTCCTACCGCCCCCACTATTATCAATCAGTTGAAAGCTGATGATTCTGCCACCACCATTACCAATTTTCAAACCTATTATGGTCACCATTCTCATCAACCGTGGTTTTGGCTTTCAGACTCCAATCATCTCGTTAAAATCATCGATCAGCAAATTATTATTATTAATTACGATGGCAGCAATTACACCCCTATTTATTCAGGACCATTTAATGATAATTTTTTACTTCCTCACACCAATGGCAATTCTCTCATCATTCTCACCTCTTTTAATCCAGACTCGCCCGCCAATCTCTACGCCATTGAACTCAAAAAATAAACTTCCGGTCATGAAAAATCCCAGTTGATTGACATCAACTGGGATAAAAAAGCCTCTAACTATGCGCCGCTATAAATATCACTATTGGCGCCTTTCAAATCCTTTCTCCTAAAAGCCAGAACCACCACATCCATTCGCCTCTCATGATAAAGAAATTGAGGGGCATGGACATATTGCCAGCCTTCTGCTTGTGTTTCGGCTATCACTAAAGAAATTTTCTCTCCCAAACAAAAGGAACTGTCGCTACCATCTACTATTTTGAAACACCACTGATACTGCTGATCCTCACGCTTACAACTCATCTAAATCACCCCTTACTCAATAGTCAGAGACTTTACCTAATCTCTGCCAAAAAATAAACACTCATTTTATATTTACTTTTTCGCAAAGACTAGGATTTTTTAAAGAGCCACTCGATTAAAATGCTTATATTTTATCCGAATAACATTCTCTTATTATATCATAAAGCTTATTATTAATCAAATTAATGATTAGACTACTAAATTCTAAAGCATTCTTAAATCAAAAGGTTGCTAATCATGTAAAAGCCCGCCTCTATAGGCGGGCATTGCGTTTGAGCTTACTTTTTCACGAAATGCAAAAAGACCACATACTGCTGAGGAGCTACCAAAATAATCTCCTCTCCCATCGGATCTGGCACATAATGCCAGTCATTTTTCAAATAGCCAGCTAAAGTTTTATCCACTTCCAGCTCTACTTTTTCTTTGGTATTACCAAATAACGCCACCTCCAATTCTTTATCAGAAACGCGTTTTTCAACTACTCTAAAGGGGCAGCTCACTTTACTCACGCTCCTTCACAAAGCTGAGCACCGATACATAATTATCTATTGCCACTTTTTTTACTTCCGGCTGGTCAATACTTTCCGACTGCCTCCAGCCTTGAGAAGAACAATACAAGCCAGGAGAACAAGGCCTATCCTTCTCTAGTCTCCAGTTTCTCTTTTCATGATAAAGAATTGTTTTCTTTATTTTTTTTCTTACTTCATTCTCTGTTTCACCTTCTACCGACACACTCCTCATTCCCTCGATGCCACAAATAATTCTAAACAGCTTTGCCATGCAAATTCCTCCTTATTATTAAAAATTAAAACTTACAACCACTTCGCTCATTTTCCTTAGCTTTTTTTATTTCATTTCCTCCTTTTTTTAAAGATCAAACACTATATTACTTATTATATCATAAATAGTCAAGAAAAGATCATTTTTAGCTTTCACTCTTCAGTAAAAAAGAGGCCTACTCAATCGAGCGCAGCCTCTTCTTTTTGATCAAAAAAATAAACTAAATAGCTTTTTTGTTAAAATGCAGCAAACAAATATAGTCTTCTGCTGCCACCAAACTTATTTCCACACCCATCGGGTCAGTGTTGATCCAACCTCTCTTAAGATGATAGGCGATAGTTTCATCTACCTTGCATTTTGCTTCGTCTCGAGTTTTTCCAGAAACCATCACTACACACTCAAAGTCTTTAACATTGTCAATAATATTAAAAAGTTTAGCCACTTTAAAAACCTCCTTATTCTTAAATAGCATTACTAATTACACCATTAGCGCAAAAATAAAAGTCGTTATGTTTTATGCCTCACCTCCCCTAATTGTTTTCTTAACCAAAAAAATATCATCGCTGATTTATTGAATCAACCAACAAATCAACAAAGATCCCCCCAATCCACCAAAAAACGCTAAACTACACCAGTTGAGTGAAATTTTTGGTTGATACCAAGGAGCCTTCACCATTTCAACTTGATTAATCACCGTCTTTTTTTTTAAATCAAGTAGCCTTCTTTTTTCTTCTAGTTCTCTTCTCAACTCCTTCAAATCCTTTTCTGACTTTACTTTTACTCTATTTCCTTTTACCATTTAGTTTTCCCCCTTTTTTTTAAAGATCAAAATATAACACATATTATATCACAATTATCCAATCTTACGCCATCAATCAACACAATTTGATCTCATTCTATCAAAAAACTATTTTCATTTAAAATAAATGCCTGCATTAAGCAGGCAAAAACAATTAGACACAATCTTGGTTTTTTTTAAAAAAAAGCAAACAAGCATAAACTCTTGTTCTACTCACAATTCCGACTAAGAACATATTGGCTTCAATCGCATCAGACAAACAAACCCAATTATTCTTCTGATGATGCAAAATTGTTCTACAAACTTTCTTTTTCGTCCCCTTAACTGATAAACCAAAAACAGCTACACACCGAGCATCACCATCAGAACATGGCAAAATCTGAAAAAGACCAAAATACTTTTTTAAAAAACTACTCAACTAAACCACCTCCAAATATTTTAAATTGTAGTCTAACAAACAAGGTATTATATCATAGGGTTAAGGGTAATTTTGTGTTGGTAAATTCCTCATTTTTTATTGATTAATAGC
>CAZMIQ010000023.1:0-12902 GCA_964566525.1 uncultured Pseudomonadales bacterium
CTTTCTCCGGTCCCCAAAAGTTAAAAATCACTGATTTAGACCAAATGGAAGCCACTACTATTGATCACAATCTCTCTTTTTTCTTTCCCATTCACCAAAGCAATCACCGCACCAGCTTTAATTATTTTATCCTTGCCAGTGACAATCGTTTGAATGAGGTGGTTACAGAATTGGGGCCAGATATTACGCCCCCTTTTGAGCCAATTTTTACCCCTGACGCTTTAGTTGTTGATCATCCTTCAACAATTACAGTAAATTTGTTAGCTACTGATCAAGAATCTGGTATTTCTCACTATGAATATTGTGTTACTACCGATGGTTCTGTTTGTGCGCCAAATTTAATTGGGTCAGCAATTACATTGTCAACAATAAATAATTTTAGAATTTGTGCGAAGGCAATAGATAATTCAGGTAACATGAGTGAAACTGTATGCTCTAATGTTAACGCTTATAGAATTACTAATTTGCAATCAACAATGCAGGGTTGGACTGGTTGTAGCGCCTTAATAACTCCTACTGGCACCAGTTTCACTCAAGGACCAATACTAACTGATGAAAGAGATGGAAAACAATATGAAATTAGAAAATTTGCTGATGGCAAATGCTGGATGGTTAATAATTTAATGTATGGGGGTGAAACTGATATTTGCGCAGGTAAATCTACCTTTGCTAGCAATGGCTCTGCCACTGCTTCTAATAGATTTGGAACTGGCACCTTTGGCGATTGTCGTGATCCTCGTGTGGGCGGCGTTGCTCCCTGTACTGCTGGCTCCACTACTTGTGGTTATTACTACAACTGGCAAGCTGCAATGCAGCACTCCACAGCATGGTATGATACTGTTTATACTGGACCAACTACTAATGTTCAAGGCCTTTGTCCAGATGGTTGGAGATTACCTAGAGGTGGAAGTGGAGGAGATTTTAACAATCTATATACTGTAGTAGGATACTCAATGACTGGTTTTTTTCAGCCAATTAGAAGTTGGAAGGGAATATATGCTGGCTATTATTCTGGTGGCCTTGCTGGTCAGGGAAACAGTGGTTATTGGTGGGCTAGCACATTTTCTAGTAATATTGCCGCAAATAATTTAGCTGTATCCTCTACTTATGTGGTCCCAGCAGACATTAATAGTAAAACACTTGGGTTTTCTATTCGTTGTTTAAAGAATTAAATTTGGTAATATGTCAATAAAATTTTTGTATTTTACTTGAAATAAAAACTACGATTGAGTGAATTTACAACTTTCAAACTTTGTGCACCTCTCCCTTCACCGAAACCCATTTTACTTTCCTTATCCCCACTAGTGACTTCAAAGCCAGTAAAGATAATCATACCTTCTCCAGCCCTCAGAAACTTAAGATTACTGATTTAGATCAAATGGAAGCGACCACCATTGATCATAATCTCTCTTTTTTCTTTCCTATTCATCACAGCAATCACCGTACTAGTTTTAATTATTTCATTTTCGCCAGCGATAATCGGGTGAATGAGGTGGGGGAGTGAATATTAAGCTTCAATCAATATTAGTGGACCCAATCAACCATTTGACACATCCCAATTATTATGTTATAATATAGGTCTTATAGTTAAAAAATTAATTATAGCCCTATGGCACTAGGAAATTAAACATGAAAAAATTAATGATCGCTATCGCTTTTTTAAGCTTTTTAGCTCTACCAGTTCAGGCACGCACCGATCGTGTTTGTACTACTGATAGCTATGGTCATACCACTTGCACAGAATCTACTACCAATGTTCATACTGGTGAAATAGCCTATTCAGACGGCGTTCACTCTGTTGAAATCTTAAATACTAGTACTCCTAGTTTCGTTTCTATTATGGCTTTTGGCACGGTTTCTCTTGGTGCAATTAGTTTATATTTAAAGAAAAAACTTCAATAAAAGTTTTCTATTTTTTCAAAGTTATCAATTTATTTAATAATTATTTAATGATTTAAGACAATATGGGAAAAGTTCAAGCACATAAAAGAGCCGAAAAAGCTAAAAGACAATTAGATTTAACGACTGATAAAAAAAAGAATCCAGATATGTTCGATTTTGAGGGTACAGTGAGCGACTGCCTTCCTAATACCAGTTTCCGACTTACTGTCGATACTTGTGAATTAGAGCCTTTAGTCGGCAAGCAATTACTTGGCACTTTAGCTGGCAAAATGAGATTATATCGTATTCGCGTTTTACCTGGAGATCAAGTTAAAGGTTATGTGTCAAAATATGATCTAACTAAGGCAAAAATAACCTATCGTTCCACCAAAACTATTACGCAGTAAACATCATTGTCTGATAGAGGTTTTTTGTGTTATAATACCTCTTCTTATCGATATTTTATTAAGTAAAAATCGTACAAAAAATATCATTAAATATCAATTAATTAACAATTATAAACTAGAACCATGCTTTTATGAAAGTCAGATCATCAGTTAAAAAAATGTGCCTTAAATGTAAATTAATCAAAAGGAAAGGTGTTTTGCGTGTTGTTTGTAGCAATCCTAAACACAAACAAAGACAAGGATAAATATGTTGCGTATTTCAGGTGTCGATATTCCCGAACAAAAAAAATTAGCTTTTGCTCTCCAATACATCCATGGTGTTGGTCCTAAGGTTGCCCAAGACGTTATTAAACGAGCCAATCTCAATGAAGAAAAAAGAGCTCGTGATTTAACTTCTGAAGAAATTGGTCGTATCCAAACCATCCTTGATCAATACTTAATCGAGGGTGACTTAAAAAGAAAACGCGCTGATGATATCGATCGCTTGCGTCGCATTCGTTGCTATCGTGGTTTAAGACACATGGCTGGTTTACCAGCTAGAGGACAAAGAACTCGTACAAATTCACGCTCAGTTCGTGGCAATAAACGTCAAACCATTGGCTCTATGACCAAAGAAATGGCAGCCAAACTAGAAGAAGCCAAAGGTAAAAAGGGCTAAAAGCATATGAAAAAAAATAATTCATCTCCTAATCGTACTCTTAAAAAAAAGCCAGAACGTCTCGTGAGTAAAGGTCGCATTTATGTCAATGCTACTTTTAATAGTACTCTCGCTAGTGTTACCGATGATAAAGGCAATGTCTTATGTTGGTCATCCACTGGCGAATCAGGTTTTTCAGGTGGACGCAAATCTACTCCTTTTGCTGCTACTGTTGCTATCGAAAACGCCCTCAATAAATCCAAGGCTTTTGGTTTAAATGAAATTGATATTTATATTAAAGGTATTGGTCCAGGAAGAGATGTCGTGCTCAATGTTATTCGTTCAGCCAAAATGAAAGTCGGGATGATTGTCGATCGCACACCTGTTCCTCATAATGGCACCAGATCAAGAAAGGCGAAGCACAATCGCTAAAGGTTTTTATGTCAAGATATATCGGTCCCAAAACTAAATTATCAAGAAAATTCGGCGAAGATTTGTCATTAAAAACTAATGCCGCCAAGACTGCCCGTCGCTTAATGCAGGCGCCAGGTCAGCATGGGGCTAAAATGCGTCGCAAGCTTTCTCAATATGGCTTACAACTTAAAGAAAAACAAAAAGTTAGAGCGCTCTATGGTTTGAGTGAGAAACAACTTGTCAAATTATATAAAGAAGCTACCAGCAAAGAAACTAATACTGGTATGACTTTACTTTCCTATCTTGAACGCCGCTTAGATAACGTTATTTATCGTGCCAATTTTGCTCCTACCAGAGCCGCTGCCAGACAATTAGTTAATCATGCTCATTTTTATGTTAACGGTAAAAAAATGGATATTCCTTCTTATCGCGTGCACGTTAACGACGTTATCAGCATTAAACCAAGTTCAAATAGTCATAAAAATTTAGCCGCAGCCATTAAAAATAATGAAAAAACTGATGGCGGTTGGTTCAATATTAAAGGTGGTATTATTAATATCGTTACTTTGCCCATCAGAGAAAACACTTTCGAAAAAATTGATGAGCAATTGATTGTGGAATATTATTCTCGCTAAACGAGACAAGAAAGCGCATTTATGAGAGATTTAAGCCAATATGAAGTTTTAAACCCAACTTTTGAAACTAAAGAAATTAAGAATCTAGGCCCCAATCATGCCTTAGTGGAAATTACTCCACTCATGAACGGCTATGGTCATACTTTAGGTAATGCCTTGCGTCGAGTTTTGCTGACTTCTTTAGTCGGTAGTGCCATTACCACTGTGACCTTTAGCGACAGCGATCATCCATATACTAGTATTGATGGTTTGACCGATGACTTATTGTCTATCATTCTTAATCTCAAACAAGTAGTTGTCAAGTCAGACACTGACGAAAAAGGCACCTTAACTCTAAATGTTAATGGTCCTAAAGTAGTTACTGCTGGCGATATTGAAGCCAGTGCTGGTTTTGAAATTGTTAATAAAGATCATTTTATTACCGAAATTGTGACTGACAAAGAATTACAAATCGATATGGAAGTCGAAAGTGGTTTTGGTTATCGCATGGCCTCAGAAAAACCTCGCTCTTTGGTCGGACAAGTAGAAATTGACGCCCTTTTTTCTCCAGTAGAAACAGTGGCTTACAAAGTTGAAGCGACTCGCGTTGGTCGTCAAACCGATTATGACCGTTTAATTTTAGATATTCAAACCAAAGGCACCATTACTCCTTTAGAGGCAGTTATTCAAGCTGCTCAAATTCTTGAAAAACAATTTAATCAAATATTTAATCCAGTCGAAATTGATAAATCCAAACAAGATTTTAATCAAAGAAAATTTAATCCTAAAGAAGCCAAAGTGATGCTCCTATCAGTGGAAGAATTAGAATTACCCACTCGTATCAGTAATGCTCTTAAACGTGCTGGCTTTAAAACAGTTTATGATTTACTTAGCACTCCTAGAAGCATCATCGCCAAAGTTAAAAATCTTGGAGCTAAGAGCATCGATATTGTCGAAGAAGCTTTAGCTAACCAAGGAGTGAAATTAGAAGACTAATATGAGACATCGCATAGACAAAAAATCATTTAATCGAGACACAAAAGCCCGTCGCAGCCTCATTCACGGCATTGCTCTGGGAGTTTTAGAGCATGGTTCTATTATTACTACTAAAGCTAAAGCTAAAGAAGGAATCAGATTAATTGATTCTTGTATTAGTAAAGCTAAAGTGGGTGATTTAGCTGCTAGAAGACAACTTCATCGCCTTTTTGGTCGTCGTGATGTAGTTAATAATTTGTGTGAGCGGGTTGCGCCACTTTTCGCTGATAGAAAATCTGGTTTTACCAGACTTACTCTTATTGGTAATCGCCGTGGTGACAATACTGCTATGTATCAGCTTAGTTTGGTCGCTGTTCTCCCTCCAAAAAAGTCAGCTAATGATGAAAATTCCAAACTTAAAGTTGCTGCCACCTCTAAAAATAAAAAAGATACATCTGCTAAAAAGAACTTAGCTAATGATAATGCCAAAAAAGCTGTTGCTCTTGATCAAAAAAAAGCCGAAAAAGTTACTAAAATTAACCCAGTCAAAGAAAAACTTACTACCCGCAAGACCAGTGTTGCTGGTGGCGGACGAGGAAAATAACACTTATGAAAACATATCGCACCAAAACATTTTCACAGCGTAAAGAAGATATTGTTCGGCAATGGCATTTGCTTGATGCTAAAAATCAAGTTTTAGGAGATTTTGCTTCTCAAATAGCAATTTTACTTTCAGGTAAAAATAAAGCTACTTATACTCCCAGCCAAGACAATGGTGATTATGTCGTCATTATTAATGCCTCACATATTGTCGTGACTGGTAACAAAGCAGAGAATAAGCTTTATCGTCGTCATTCTAATTATCCTGGAGGTTTTAAAGAAGAAACATTTTCAGAATTATTAAAACGCCAACCAGAAAGCATTATTATTAAAGCGGTCAAAGGCATGTTGCCTGATAATCGTCATCGTGACGCTAAATTAGCTCGGTTAAAGATTTTTGCTAATGACCAGCATACTTATCAAAATTATATTAAAGATTAACTAAAGAATAAATATTATGGCAATTAAAAAAAATAAAAAGTCAATCGCCCAAAAAGTAGTCAAAAAGGACAAAGCTCCCAAAATCATTGGCAAGTCAAGTAGCAACGCTGTCGCTATGTCAGCTCCCAAAGGAGATTATGTCGTTGCTGTTGGCAGACGAAAATTAGCCACTGCTCGGGTACGCCTATATGCCAAGCCAGGAGATTTCTTAGTTAATGGCAAGGCAGTCGGTAAGTATTTTGATTGTTTGTCAAATGCGGCCGCAGTTTACAATTTACCTTTTGTTAAAACCAATACTTTAGGTAAACATGCAGTCACTGTTAAAATCACCGGTGGTGGTATTTCTGGTCAGCTTGATGCTTTGGTTCATGCTCTAGCTCGAGCTATGGTTAAGTTTAACCCCGATTATAAAGAATTATACAAAGAAAACAAACTCCTTACTCGTGACGACCGCATGAAGGAAAGTCGCAAAATTGGCACTGGCGGTAAAGCTAGACGCAAGCGTCAATCACCGAAGCGTTAAGCTCTCTTATTTGTAACACATGAATCATGAAAAATTATCTTCAATCATCACCCCTAAAGCAAAATCAGAATCTTTGGGTTCGGTTGAAGTAGATAATTTTTCTACTAATCATGAATTATTGATTCGCACTCTGCAAGAATTAAATTTAGATAATGCTTTATTATCTGTAAGACCCAAAAGCCGCGAGCTTATCAAAACTACCAGTTTACCCGAACAATATCAGTCGGCTTTACGTTTTGCCGCGATTGCTCATGCCAATCAAGATCGAAAAGACGGCGAACCATATTTATCTCATCCTCTTGAGCTAACTCGTTTAGCTCAGACAATTTTTTTACTCAAGCCACAAACTGAGCTTTTTCAAGCTTTAATTTTGCATGATGCGCCAGAAGACATTGCGAAAAATTTTGAAAAAAGTTTACAAAGCTACGAGCCAGAAAAAAAATTAACTCCTGAAGAAAAACAATTACTTCAGCAATCTGTCCGTCAATTAATTGTCGAGAAATTTGGTCAGTCGGTTGCCCGTCTAGTAGAAGGCGTTACTAAAATAACCCAACATGGAGATTATGATCGTCACAAACTTATTGAGCTCACCCATCGGAAAATTACTAGTGCTAGTAATTATGATGCTCAGGTAGGCTTAATCAAATTAATTGATCGTTTTCATAATATGTCGACTCTTGAACATTTAAACCGTGAACAACAAATCCGTATTAGTGATGAAACTCTCAACTTCTACGTTGACATGGCTGCCCATTTTAATCTAATTTTTATCAGCCGTGAATTAGCTAATTGGTCATTTCGTTATTTAGAACCAGAAAAATATCAAGAAATTGCTCAGCATAGAGAACTACTGCAGCCAGAACTAAAAAGTAAAAACAATATGATAGAGAGTATGCTTCATCAAGCAATTTCTTTAGGTAAGCACGGCTTAGCCACCACCACCCTAGTCAAATCATATTCTACTATTTATGAAGACTATAATCTGTGGCTTGAAAATTTAAGACAGGGAGACAATACTGAAGATAATATCGTTTTACACCAAAATTCAAGTTATTTTTATTTGATTGTCGACCAATCTCATCCTAATTCTCATTTTCAATCTCAAAAAACCCTCCATAATTTTGATCGCAATCTCTCTAGTTTGTTTCCTACATATTCTAGAGAAGTGCAACCCATTATTCATGTTTATAATCAGAAATTTTCCGGACTCAAAATCATTTTCCATCATCCTCACTTAACCAGTCAAGATTTTACCATCGAAGTTATTACTAGGCAGGCTTATGAAGCCAATTACTTAGGGGCAAGTTTGCTTGAAAATTCAAATAATTTTAAATGTGTTTTTGATTCTGATAAAAGAATTCATTTTTTATCATCCAAAGACACGGTGGAAGAATACATCAAAAAAAAATACCCTAATCGCTTAACTGGCGCGATTTCAGCGACCATTATTAGCGACGATAATCAAATTAAAGAGAATCAACCTCTCCAAACAGTTATGAATAATTATGATCAATTTTTAGTTGATTATAATCAAGAAAGCTGTCAATTTCATAATCTTAGCCCTTTGGCCAAAAAAGGGCGTTTAGATTTTTCACCTATTTTAGCTCAAATTTCAGGCATTTCATATTTAGAAGACTTACACGAGCGCGCCACCCATCGCCAAAAGGTCGAAAAGTTCATTCGCCAGCTCCGTTATAGTCCGAATAATCTCAAAGAATTTTATAACTTTTTTGCTGGTGGCGTTTACCAAGCAGAGTATCTATCAACTCAATTACAACAAGCTGGTCTCACTAAGGAAAATTTAAATCTAGGCAATCTCAGTTTTCGTTGCTTAGACCAATCTGGAACTTTGGCTAAAGTTGCGGGCTTATTAACTAGTATTCAAGTGATTAAATTACATGTTCACGACCATGAAGATGGTACTGTTACCTTGCGTTTTATGGTGGAAGGACTAGAGTTAGCTCAAGCAGAAAAAATCAAACAGTTGGTCCAAGCATCACTTGACAACAAAAACAATTTGATCTCCAAATATAGTTCTAGTCAATTTCCAACTGTAAACCTTAAGAAAACAGATTAATTATCTACCTATTATTTACTTAATTTTGCCCAATTTCTTCCTCATTCTTCTTTTCTTCTTCCTCCTTTTTTTTCTTATCCTCCTCCTCTTTCCTTCTTTCTTCCTCCTCCTTTTCCTCAACCGTCATTCCTCCTACCCCAATTTTGAGAGTTTGACTTTCTTTAGTTTTGCCATCACGACTGTAAGTTTTGGCTTTAATTTCATACACTCCCCGCTCCAATTCCCACTCAATAGAAACTTCATTGGCTCTTTTTTCCTCTTTTCTTTCATTATTTAAAAAAACCTCAATTCTTTCTATGCCTTTTTCGCTATCAGCCGCCACCCTAAATTTAATCACTCTTGCTTCATAATTTGCTCGATTATCAATCCCATGTATAGCAATTGACACTTCCTCACTTTGACCACACATTTCAGTGGGATATCGATATTTTTCATCACTTTGGGAGGCTATCCAATTGTCAATTCCTATTTGCCATCGATTAACTCCATCTTCAGACACCGGATCATCTTCCTTTAAAACAATAAAAGTTTTTTCTTCATAATCTCCATGGACAATATGAGTCATGTTTGCAATCTTATTTTGGCCTTTGCAAACTTTTATCTTACTATAAATCGGATCAGGTAAAATACCTACTGTGTTTTTTACAAAATATTCTTCTTTAGTCGCCACTTCAGCCCCATCTAGAGGATACCCAGAAATTGCATTCACTTCTAATTTTTCTACATCGGCAGGCATCTCCCAAGCTGGCGTCTTATAGCCAAGCTCAATTAACCGATTCACTATATTTCTCCATATTGGTGAGGCCCCTGTTATACCAGAAGCAACACTTTTCATTGGTGAGTTGTCATTATTACCCACCCAAGCGTGAACTAAAAATGACTGACTCCACCCTATAGCCCAATTATCACGCATACTATTAGTAGTTCCTGTTTTGACCGCAATTGGCAAATTAGTATTCAGTAAAGAATTAGGACCAAAAGCAGCCGTTCTGGCTTTATTGTCACTTAAAATATCATTTATTAAAAACGTTTCTCCTTCACCAAACACTCTTGCTCCTTGCACATTTTGTCTTTGATAAAGAGTGTTGCTGTAAATATCTTTGACGCTATTAATTGTCACTGGTTCCACTTTGTAACCTCCATTAGCGAAAGCACTATAAGCACTAGCCATCTCTATCATTCTCACTTCACCTCCACCCAATGACAAAGCTAAGCCATAATTACGCAAATTATTAGGCGTGGGCGCCAAAGTCGAAATGCCAGCTCTATAGGCCAATGATAAGAAATTTTCTAGCCCTACATACGCTAAAGCTTTGACCGCTGGAATATTATATGAATTTCCCAGTGATTCTCTTAAATTTACCAAACCACGAAATTTACCATCATAATTTTTTGGCGTATATGGATCAATTTTTTCATTTGCTTGGAAAGTTGTCGGTACATCAGCAAACACTGTGGCTGGAGTAGCGCCTTTCTGTAATAAAGCTAAATAAACCAAAGGTTTAATTGATGATCCAGGTTGCCTCAGTGCTTGCGGGTGAGCAGTGACATTAAATTGACCATCAATATCTTTATTAAAAAAACCCTTGCTTCCCACCATTGACAACACTTCACCAGTTTGTGGATTTAAAACCAAAGCCGCTCCATTGCTTATGTCTAAGTGTTGTACTTTTTCAATTTCGGCACTAATAATCGCTTCCGCACTCGCTTGTAATTCATAATCTAGAGTCGTATAAACTTGCAAACCACCGCTATCAACCATTTCGTCGCCATACAATTCTCTCAATTGATCTTCTACATAAAAGACGAAATGAGGTGCTTTTATTTCTCCCATTGTTTGCTCAAATGAAAATGCTTTCATTTCCTCTTCAGCCTCTGTCATTTGCGCTTGATTAATATAGCCATCCTCAAACATTCTTCTTAATACCCCTTGAGCTCTTAAATACCATAAGAGATTACCTTCATTATCTGTTCTGCCCGCGAAAGGAGAGTAGCGAGTGGGGGATTGAGGTAAGCCTGCCAACATGGCCGCTTCAGCCACCGTCAAATCACTCACCGACTTAGAAAAATAAGTTTTGGCTGCTAAATTTGCGCCATGAATATTACCGCCATATGGTGCTTCATTTAAATACATTTCTAAAATTTCTTCTTTCGGAAACATTTGTTCTATTTGCATTGACAGAATCAGTTCTCTGAATTTTCTAATCACTTTTTTTTCATTAGAAAGTAGCATCATTTTGGTTAATTGTTGTGTCAAGGTTGAGCCACCTACTACTCGATTTTGAGTAAGATAATAATAAGGTATTCTTAAAATCGTCAAGAAGTCAAAACCTTCATGGCGATAAAAATCTTTGTCTTCTATCGCAATTGTTGCATTAATTAAATTCTGATTGATATCTGCTAAAGCTACTGGCTCTCTTTGTTGTTCCTGAAAGAAATTATAAAGCAAAATTCCATTACGGTCATATATTTTAGTACTATAACCAGAATCTCTCACCACTTTATTGGGCGCAGGCAAATCATTCGCGATTGAAAAAAAGAACACGCTGAAGGCAATCATGCTTCCAATTGCCATGATTAATACCAATATTAAAAAATTACGCAAAAACCGCAATTTTCTATTAGTGGTTTTATTTTTTTTCCTATTTAATGTCCACATTTCTTTATTATAATTTATCTAGCTATTAATGTCAACCTAGTGACTTTTTATTCTCAAGTATGGACTTTTCATCCACTCTCCAAAAGATAAAATTAGACATTCTCCATCTTCTTTATTTAATTTTTTTCTATTTGATTTAAGTTATTTTTCCCGAAATGTGTTGAGGTCAAAACATGTTTCCTCAAGAAAATCTTATTAGCAAATAATTTTTATCTCGTATTAGCAAAACCACCAAAATACTTGCAACATTTTTTAAAATGTGCTATAATTGCAATATGAAAAAAACACAAGCCAAAAAGGCCCCCACCAAAAAGAAAGTAGCAGTCAAGAATAAAGCAGCGATCAAAAAAACTGTCACCAAAAAAGCACCTGCTTGCCCCAAATGTAATTCCATTTTTGATCCCACCTCACCAGTTACCATTTTGTTCTGGTCAGGCATCGCTTTATTCTTTTTAATTTTACTTTTATTTAGCGATAAAATTATTTAATAAAATTTTAATTAGAATAATTAAAACACTCTAATGAAAGAGTGTTTTAATTTTTTAATTGCTTTAAAGCTAACTTAATAACCTCCGCGGTTTTCATTTCATCCACTTCAATTTGACTTAATATATTATCCAACTCATTTTCTTGAAAACCAAGTCCAAGCAAGGCTTCTTTAGCGTCATTATAAACGGCAGATTTGGGAGTTAAGTCTAAATCTTTCAGTCCTCCGAGCTTATTTTTTAGTTCGATAATCAGCTTTTGGGCTAATTTTTTCCCCACTCTCGGGCATTGAGCAAAAAAACTAACTTGAGCTTGCTGTACTGCTTCAATAATAGCTTTGCTACCCGCTTCACTAATCCCTAAGGCCGTTTTTGGGCCACAGCCAGTGACGCCCACTAATAATTCAAATAAACGCAAATCACTTTCATTAATAAAACCATATAATTCAAATCTGTCCTCTTTAATATAAGAAAAAATAAACAAACTCAATTCTTCATTTTCTTTAATCTTATTTAAAACACTATCATTCACCATCACCTTATAACCCACTCCACCTTTGGTTTTAATCATTAAGTAATTATTTATAATTTGAGGTGAGCCAGTTAACCAAGCTATCATTTTAAACTCCTAAATTCTAATATCAATTTATTTTTTCCTACCAGTAACAAAGTTAGGACATAAATTAAGCCAGTGCTGAGGCCGCCAATGATGGTCATTTGCAAGTTACTAGCCCACCAACCCATGAAGGCTAAACCAAAGATTGCCATCATTAAGCTGGCAAAGAATTGTCGCCAAATTTGCTCCCAAAGGTTAAAAGCAATCGTTTTTTTTACAATTATTACCGGCAAAAAGCTGGTTAAAGAAATTACAAAGGCACTGACTGCGACCGCATTATAACCAATCATCTTCAATAATGGCAAGGTCAAAACCCAAGTTAATATCGTCCAAAATACCATCAGAGCTAAGGTTTTATTAATTTTTCCAATAGCATTTAATACATTAGTTAAAGGACTAGATATTGCTGCCGGTGCAATTGCTAATGTAAAAAAAACAAATGACAATAAAGCCTCTTCCCACTTATTGTATTTAGTAATTACTTGAGTTAAAGGCCAAAAAAACACACACATGCCAGTTAGAATTGGAAAAATCATTAAAGTAATAAAAAAAATTGACTTTTCAATTGCCTTT
>CAZMIQ010000024.1:0-12007 GCA_964566525.1 uncultured Pseudomonadales bacterium
CTTTTTCAATTATTTTTTGCTCATTTGAGTCCGATTTTTGATTGGGTAATGCTTAATTTTGCTATTTTGCCATTTTAATGATAAAATAGCAAAACTGAGGAATTTATAGGATGACTGCCTGATATTTTTATATTGGGAGGAAAGTCCAGACAACACAAGAGAAACTAGGTTAGAGCCACAGAGACGAGTCTTTTTAATTTATTAAAAAGGGTGAAACGCGGTTATCCCTAGTTGTTGCAATTGCCGAATTTGACTTTAATGGACCTCTTGCCTATCATAGTCATAAAGTCGCAAGCATTAGATAGATAGTCATTGAAAAACAGAATCTGGCTTACTCAAAAATTCCTCAGTACCAGAAAGGCACAATGTCAATTTTTATGGCTATTTTTATGGTTGCGTTTGGATTGTTTTTGTTATGCAAAGGAGCAGATTGGTTGATTGAAGCCGCAAGCAGCTTGGCTCAAAAAATTGGTGTTTCGCCATTAATTATCGGTTTGACTATTGTGGCTTTTGGAACTAGTCTGCCAGAGTTAATTGTGAGTGTTTTAGCGGCGATTAGTGGTAATGGTGAAATTGCATTTGGGAATGTCTTGGGGAGTAATATTGCTAATGTTTTTTTAATTTTGGGAGTGGCTGCAAGTATTAAAGCACTTACTATCAAGCAAAGTACGATTAATTTCGAGATGCCTTTGGCGATTGTGGCGGCGATTTTAATGATGTTGATGGCAAAAGATCAAGTTATTAGTTTTGCCAATGGTTTAGTTTTTTTGCTTGGCTTTGGTGTTTTTTTCATTTATATTATTTTAAGTTCTATTAATTATGCAAAAAAGAATGATCAATTATCGATTAAGCCAATTAAAAAACACGCTAATATTTTTCTCGTTTTGGGATTAGTCGCTTTAAGTTTTGGCGGAAAATTAACTGTCGAGGGGGCGAGTCAAATAGCTGTGGCTTTGGGTTTAACTCAAGAATTAATTGGTCTAACGATTGTGGCAGTTGGGACTAGTTTGCCTGAATTGGTGACTTCAATTGTGGGGGTGATGAAAGGCGAAACTGACCTCGTCATTGGCAATATTGTGGGAAGTAATCTTTTTAATACTTTTTGGATTTTAGGCGTCACAAGCATGATTGCACCGATTGAAATTAGTGGTAGATTATCTTTTGATTTAGGGCTTAATATTGCAACTTTTATAATAATTCTTGTTTTTACTTATATTAATAAAACAAAATTTTTGATCAATAGGTGGCAAGGTGGATTATTATTTAGTGGTTATATTTTTTATTTAGTGATTATTGTCGGACGTGAATTAAGCTGGCTTTGGTAATAATGACTGATAATTTTTAATAAAACCAGTGCCAATACCAGGAATAGCTGCTAAAGAAGTAAGTTTGGTCCAGTTTACTAAGACAAGATAAGATAATGATAAATCAGTGATAATGCTGCTGGGAATGAGGTGTTGATTTTTTGCAAGATTAGTTCGCCATTGTTGATAAATAAGTAATCTTTGTTTAATCCAAAAAGGATAATGAAATTTATAATTTAAACAATGGTCACATAATTGGCAATTTTGTTTAATTTTTTCGTCAAAATAATTTAAAATAAATTTCTGTCGACATTGCTTGGTTTTTAAATACCTAATAACTTGGGTTAATTTATTAATCAGTATTTTTTTTCTGAGTTTACTCAATGATTTATTTTGCTTAATAAAATTGGCGCTGATGATTAAGTCTTTCTTGGTATATAAAGTATAACAATGCGCTAGTTTACCATCTCTTCCTCCCCTACCAATTTCTTGAAAATAATTTTCTAAATTACTACTGATTTGAGCATGAATGACAAATCTAACATGTGGTTGATCTACGCCCATACCAAAGGCATTGGTAGCCACAATGATGGGAATTTTTTCGGCAATAAAATCATTTTGAATTTGGGCTCTGATTTTTGTTTCTAGACCACCATGATAAACTGCTATTTTTGTTTCTTTTTCTCTTAAAGTATTGAGAAAATTAGCTAGGTTTTTGGCTTCTTTTCGCGTGAGTACGTAAATAATGCCGATTTGACCATGGTGTTTTTGTAATAGATATAGTATGCGTAAAATCTTATCATGTTCATTAAAACATTGATGAACTAGTATTTTCAAATTATTGCGCGCAAATGACTTTTGTATTTGCAATGGTTTATCTAAACCACTAAAATTTTTAATATCTGCCTGAGCTTTTAAGTTGGCAGTGGCAGTAAAGGCGGCAATTCTGGGTTTGACTTTATTTTTACAGATTACCTTTAAAAAATCTTTCAGCTGCAAATAAGCTGGTCTAAAGTCATGTCCCCAGACGCTAATACAATGAGCTTCGTCAATGGCGATTAAGGGAATGTTAATTTTTTGGCATATTTTTTGGAATGATTGATTTTTTAATTTTTCTGGGGCTAGATAAACAAATTGATAATAATTGGCTTCAACTTTAGTCATTCTATTTTTGAGCTCATCAAGCGATAGACTACTATTGAGATAGGTAGCCTTGATTCCTTTTTTGACTAAATTGGCTACTTGGTCCTGCATGAGTGAGATCAGTGGTGAAATAACTAATGTGGTCCCGCCCAAATATAAGCCTGGAATTTGAAAACAGAGGCTTTTGCCGCCGCCAGTGGGTAAAATTGCTAGAACATCTCTGCCATTAATTAAGGGTAAAATAATGTCTAATTGTCCGGCTCTAAAATCATCATAATTAAAATATTGCTTTAAGATTTTTTGTAAATGTGCTTTTTTTGTCATAAGTAATGATTATATTCACAATAGTGACAAAAAAATGACAAAATACAAATTTAATCGTGGTATAATACTTTGATGAAAATCAATTTAAAACAAATTATAGTCTGGTGTGATCGCAATCTTCTCTTTTATTTATCACTTTTTTTATTGCTTTTTATCCCTTTATGGCCAAAAATTCCTTTGGCTGATTTGATTCCTGGCTATATTGTAAGGCTTAGATTAGAAGATATTTTGGTTTTTATCACGTTTATTATTTATTTAATTCAAATTTATCGTCAAAAAGTTAATTGGCAAATGCCGACGTGGAAATTAATTATCGCTAATATTTCTTTGGGCCTGATGGGAATTTTATCAGGCATGTTATTAATTAATACGATTCCGCTAGAAACTTTGCATATTGGTAAATCATTGCTTCATTGGGCGCGTTACATTGAATATTTTTTCTTAGCTTTTCTTTTTTTCTCGACTTTAAACAATAGAAAACAAATTAAGATTCTTTTTATTACTATGTTAATCGCTGTGAGCGCTATAAGTCTTTATGGTATTGGTCAAAAATATTTTTATTGGCCTTTATATTCGACAATGAATCGTGAGTTTAGTAAGGGTATTAAATTATATTTGACTCCTCATGCTCGAGTGCAGTCGACTTTTGGGGGTCATTATGACTTTGCCGCATATTTAGTTTTATTATTACCATTTACACTTTTATTGGCTAAAAATACTAAAACTAAATGGAAAAAATGCTTAATTTGGTTGGTTCATATTTTAGGTTTATGGTCATTAATTGTGTCTGCGGCTCGCACTTCAATTGTGGCTTACTTTGTGAGTGTTTTGATTATTTATACTATTTATTATTTTATCAATCAGCAAGACAGACTGAAACAAAAAATTAAGAATTTTTTGGGTCATTTAATCGTTTATTTTGGTTTGCTCGGGGTTTTAATTTTCTTTTTCGGACATGATATGATTGAAAGATTTAGTCATACTTTAGAAAATATCGAACCTATTCGTAATGCTTATCATACGGCGAATAAATGGCGACTTGAGTTGCCATATTTACTTGGTTGGAAAGAAATTGAACCGCCAGCAAATGCGTTGGCAGTGGTGGTTGATGAACTTGGTAATAATATGATTGCATCTATGCCAAAGCCAGTAGTGACGCCCACTGATTCTAGACCAAAACCGACTCGTCCAGCTGATGTTTATGAAGATATTCCTGATATTATTTATGAAATTGACGCCACTGGTGAGGTGACGATGATAGAGGCGACGCGAACTTGGTCAGTTAATGCTGAAAAATATGGTCTTTCGATGGCAATTAGGCTTGATACTCTTTGGCCGAATGCTTGGCGAGGTTTTTTGCGTAATCCTTTATTGGGAAGCGGTTATGGGATGATTAATAAGGGTGAATCAATCAATTTATTAACTGATGCTGACAGTACTGATAATAATTATTTGCGCACTTTGGGAGAAACTGGGATTTTAGGTTTTCTCACTTTTTATGGTTTGTCTTTAACAGCCATTTGGATGAGTTCTAAAAATCTTAGAAATAAAAATAATGAATTAAATTTGATAAATTTAGCTTTCTTGAGTGGCGCGATTGGTTTTCTCATTAATGCCGCCTATATTGATGTTTTCGCTGCTTCTAAAGCCGCTTTCACTTTTTGGATGGTTTATGGGATTTTTTGGGCGAATCAAAAAATTAATAAACAATTATGACAAAAAAAATTATTCTGAGTCTGACAGTAATTTTTTTATTTATTCTTAGTCTTTTACCTCGTCTTTATCGTTTAGATAATCCAGTGGCTGATTGGCATTCATGGCGACAAGCAGATACAGCTGCTGTGAGTCGTAATTTTATTAAAGATGGTTTTACTCCTTTATTTCCGCGGTTTGATGCCTTAGAAGCCTTGAATGAAAATGGACAGCCAAATCCCAACCGATACTTTTTTGCTGAATTTCCTCTTTATAATATTTTAACTTACCCTTTTTATTTAATTTTTGGAGTAAACGAAGCTTATGCAAGATTTGTCAGTGCGATTTTTGCTAGTTTAACTACTGTTTCATTATTTTTTTTAATTAGAATTTTTACTAGAACTAGAGTAGCGTTGGTTGCAGCTATTTTTTTCGCTCTTATTCCTTTTAATATATATTATGGGAGAGTGATTATGCCTGATCCACTTCATGTTTTTCTGTCAGTGACTGCTTTACTTTTTTATGCTTATTATCATAAAAAAAATCAACATTGGTTTTTTATCTTGTTGGCTGGTTTAGCCTATGCGGGTGCGCTTTTAACTAAACCATATGCTTTAGTGCTTTTATTGCCTTTGACAGTAATAACTTGGCAAAAATATGGTTTTAAAGCGATTAAAAATTGGCATTTATGGTCCTTTTTACTTATCAGTCTCCTACCTCTTTTGGCTTGGAGGTATCATATTAATCAATATCCAGAAGGCATGTTTGGGACTACTTGGCTTTTTAATAGTACTAATATCAGGTTTACAGGAGCTTTTTGGCGATGGTTAATTGCGACTAGACTCAATGAGGTGATTCTTGGAGTTGGTGGTTTTGTCTTATTTATCATTGGCTTACTTTTTAATCGTCAAAAAAAGAGATTTTTAGTTTTTTACGCTTGGTTTGCGGCGATGTGGATATTTTTTATCATTATTGCCACTGGTAATGTCACTCACGATTATTATCAATTGCCTATTTTGCCTAGTCTGTGTTTTTTTGCGGCTTTAGGTTTCTGGGAAATTGTCAAATTAGGGGAAAAAATTTGGCAAAAGATATTTTATGGTTTGGCTGCTAGTGGATTAGTGGCGATGATGTTGGCTTTTAGTTGGTATCAAGTCAGAGGCTATTTTAATGTGAATCATTGGGCGATTTATCATGCCGGACAATATGCAGATCAAAATTTGCCAGCCGAGGCAAAAGTGATTGCACCTTATGCTTATGATCCTTCATTTTTATATCAAACCAATCGTTATGGCTGGACTATTGGTGGGGAGATAGAGGAAAAAATTGCGGCTGGCGCCACTCATTATATTACTACCGCTCTCAATGAAGAAGCACAAGTATTAATTGAGAAATATCAAGTGGTGGTTAGTAATGATGAGTTTACGATTTTAGATTTGCGCCAAGTCATTGATTCTGAAAGTAAGCCATGAAAATTTTAATGCTTACTCCTTATTTGCCTTATCCTTTACTTTCTGGTGGTCAAATTCGGACTTATAATTTATTGAAAAAAATGGCTAAAAATCATGAAATTACTCTTTTTGCCTTGATTAAAAATGAAAATGAAAAACAGCACATTAGTGAATTAGAAAAATATTGTACAAAAGTTAAAGTTTTTAAGCGTTCCAGTAAGCCATTTACTTTGCGCAATATTGTGAAAACAATTTTTTCTAGCTTTCCTTTTTTGGTGATTAGAAATCACGTCTCATCTGTGATTGCGGCAGTGAAGGAAGAGCTAGATACTCAGTCATATGATTTAATTCATGCTGAAACTTTTTATATGATGCCACATATTCCAGAAACGAAAATTCCAGTGATGCTTGTCGAACAAACTATTGAGTATTTAGGTTATGAGAGTTTTGCTAATAATCAAGCTTGGCTATGGCTCAGACCATTGCTTAATCTTGATATTAAAAAAATTAAATTTTGGGAAAAATATTATTGGCAAACTTGTGATAGCTTAGTGACTATGAGTGAGGAAGATAAAAATTATATTGCCAGTAAAATTAATGATGCTAATAAAATTTCAGTGGTGGCAAATGGCGTTGATTCTTCTTGGTTTGCGCAGCAACAATTTCCTAAAAAAACTACGCCGACTCTTTTATCAGTGGGGACTTTCAAATGGTTGCCCAATGTCGAAGCAGTGAAATTTTTAGTGAAGAAAGTTTGGCCACTAATTAAAAAGAAAAACTCAGGCATTAATTTATGGATTGTGGGGAATGCGCCGACTAATGAAATATTGGCCTATGCTAAACAAGATAAACAAATCTTGGTTTCAGGGAAAATTTCAGATATTAGGGAGGCTTTCAATGGCGCTCATATTTTATTAGCTCCAGTTTTTAGTGGTAAAGGAACGCGTTATAAGATTCTTGAAGCGATGGTGGCTGGCACGCCCATTATTGCCACGAGTACGGCAGTGGAAGGTTTGAAAGTTACTCATGGTCAAGAAATTTTGATTGCTAATGAAGCTGAAGAGATGGCTAAATTAGCACTTGATTTATTAAATAATCAAGCTTTACAAAAAAAGCTTTCTAGTAATGGTCGACAGTTTGTAATTACCAATTATGATTGGGATTTAATTGCTGAACAATTAAATCATGTCTATCAAAATTTAGGACGTATTAAAACTTATGGCAAAAAAATATAGTCTGGCAATTGTATTAGTAAATTATAATGGTAGTTTTTGGTTAAAAAAAACTCTTAGTTCTTTGTATGATTATTATTTAAAAAAAACCAAAAATAAAGTTGAGGTTTGGTTGGTGGATAATGCGAGCACTGATGATTCTTTAGTCATGACTAAAGAAAATTTTCCCCAAGTTAAAATTATCGCTGCTCATGAAAACCTTGGTTTTGCGAAAGCTAATAATCTGGCTTTGAAAGAAATTGAGACTGACTATATTATGTTGCTTAATTCTGATACCCAATTGGATGAGCGAAGTCAAATTGATCAGTTAATAAATTATCTTGACGCTAATCGAGATGTTGGCCTGATTAGCCCTAAATTAATCCTTACTCATGGAGAAATTGATCCTGCTTGTCATCGCGGCGAGCCGACTCTTTGGGCGAGTTTAACATATTTTCTAAAATTAGAAAAATTATTTCCTCGTTGCCGTTTATTTAATCAATATCATTTATGGCATTTGGATCTCAATCAAATTCATGAAGTGCAAGCTGTATCTGGAGCAGCGGTGATTACGCCTAAGCAGGCGTTTGACAAAGTGGGTTTACTTGATGAGGATTTTTTTCTTTACGCAGAAGATCTTGATTGGTGCAAACGCTATCGTGATCAAGACTATAAAATAATTTATTATCCAGATGTAATTATTACTCATCATAAAAATAAATCTGGGATTGATAATCAAGATGCTAAGATTAAAAGTAAGAGTCGGGCTTATTTTTATCAAACGATGCTGCAATATTATGACAAACATTATAGCCAAAAGTATCCTCAATGGTTGCGTTCTTTAATTAAATCATTTATTTTCATTAAAAAAGAAGGTTTTTGATGTTATAATTAAAACATGACAAAAATTAAATATCTTTCAAATTTAGAAATTCTTGATTCTCGGGGTAATCCGACGGTGATGGCGACCATACATTTAGATAATGGCCAAACTGCTGTTGCTTGCGTGCCTTCTGGGGCTAGCACGGGAGTGCATGAAGCATTAGAATTGCGAGATCAAGATCCTAAGCGTTATCATGGTTTAGGTGTCACTAAAGCCTTAAATCAAATCAATGAAATCATTGCTCCGGCTCTAATTAATCAAGACGTCAGAGATCAGAGAAAAATTGATCAAATCATGTTGGATTTGGATGGGACAGCTGATAAAAGTCATTTGGGGGCGAATGCGATTTTGGCAGTATCTTTAGCTGCTTGCAAAGCGGCCGCTTTGAGTGAAAATTTACCATTATATCGATACATCGCTCAGCTTTTTAATCGGGCGAATGAGCCGATGACCTTGCCCGTGCCGATGATGAATGTGCTTAATGGTGGCAAACATGCGGTCAATGCTAGTGATATGCAAGAGTATATGATTATGCCTCATGGTTTAAATAACTTTCCGGCTATTATCCAAGCAGGGAGTGAGATTTTTCATACTTTAGGTAAAATTCTTAAAAAACAAAATTTTGCAACTACGGTAGGTGATGAGGGTGGTTATGCGCCTTCGCTTGCTAGTAATCAAGCCCCTTTAGATTTGATGATCGAAGCGATTACTCAAGCTAATTATCAACCAGGTAAAGAGGTTTCTATTGCCTTAGATCCGGCAGCAAGCGAATTTTTTGATTCACAATCAAGCATTTATGATTTAAAAGCTGAAAATAGGCGTTTGAACGCGATAGAGATGGTAAAAATGTATCATGAATGGGCAGAAAAGTATCCTTTGGTGAGTTTAGAAGATGGTTTGGCTGAGGACGATTGGGAAGGTTGGCATTTGCTGCAGCAAACTTTAGGTCAAAAAATTCAAATTGTCGGTGATGATTTATTAGTGACTAATATTAAGAGACTACAAATGGCGATTGAAAAACAAGCTTGTAATAGTATTTTGATTAAAGTGAATCAAATTGGCACTTTGAGTGAGACAATGGCGGCAATCGAATTAGCTCATGCTCATCATTATACGGCGGTGATTTCTCATCGTTCAGGTGAAACTGAAGACACTTTTATTGCTGATTTGGCAGTTGGTTCAGGGGCAGGTCAAATTAAAACTGGCTCGATGAGTCGTTCTGAAAGAATTGTTAAGTATAATCGTTTATTGCAAATTAATCAAGAGTTAGGCGATCGAGCTTTAGTTTATCAATTGCCGTGGATTAAATAATGCTAATTGTTACTCATCAAGCTCCAGATTTAGATGCTATTAGTAGTGTGTGGTTGCTGACTAGATTTTGGGCACAAAAATTTTCTGGTAGTCGTGTGGCTTTCGTTAGTGCTGGTGAAACTATTACTGCGCCGGCGGCGGCTGCTCTTGGTTATAGTATGAATCAAGTGGTTCATGTTGATACAGGTCAGGGTGAATTTGATCATCATTTGCCTGCTCGGGCTGGTCGTGAGTTCTGTGCGGCTCAATTAGTTTATACGCATTTATTGACTATTCATCCAGATTTAATTAATGATCAAGCATTGAAATTAATGGTCGAACATGTGCTGACGATTGATCATTTTGGTGAAGTTTATTGGCCAGAAGCCAATCATCCTCGCTATCAATTTATGCTTCATCAAATTATTAAGGGTATGGATGCAACTGCAACTCATGATGATGCTTATCAAGTAGAATTAGGCTGTCGTTTGCTTGATTTTGTTTATGCTAGCATGAAACAATATACTAAAGCGTGTGAAAAACTCAAAGAAGGGATTGAATTCACTCTTAAAAATCAGCTTCAAGCTTTTGCAATTGAGACTAGCAATGATGAGGTCTTATCGGTGGCGCAAAAAGCTAATTATCAATTAGTGATTAAAAAAGATAAAAAAAATGGTTATGTGCGGATTAAAGCTCGTCCGGACACTGAGATAATTTTAGAGCCACTTTATCAGGCAATTAAAAAAATTGATCAAGTGGGTACTTGGTATTATCACCCCAGTGGCAAAATGTTGATTAATGGTTCACGCAAAAGTGCTAATCATCAACCTACTCCTTTGACACTTGAACAATTAATAATCACCATCAAGGAAGTGTATTTATGAAAACAATTTTCGAACAAATTAGAGATAAAGAATTGCCGGCCAAAATGGTTTTCGAAGATAATGAACTAATGGTTTTTCATGATATTAGTCCTGCGGCTCCCGTTCATGTGTTAATTGTGCCAAAGAAAGCCTATGCCACTCTTGAAGATGTCCCGCTCGACGATCCTTTACCAAGTAAATTGATTCAAACTGCCAGAAAAATGGCTAGTGAACTTAATATTGCTAAAAATTATAAAATTTTTATGAATGTTGGCCATCAAGTGCAGCAAGTTCCGCATGTACATTTACATTTAATGGGTGGTTGGAAAAATCCTAAGCCTTAAACTTTTCTAGTGTCACTCTATGTTGAGTTATTTTTGTTTTTTTTGTTTGACTTCATAGCGTTATTAGTGTATACTTAAAGGCAGAAAGAAAATAATATGTCTAATCAAGAGTTGCTCAATTATACTAAATATCAATTACGACAAGGTGTTGGTCAAGATCAAATTAAAAAAATATTAATTGATCGAGGTTGGTCTGTGGGCGCTGTGGAAGAAGCATTTGTCCATTTAAATTCATCTTTAGATTTTAATATATTTATTTCTTCTTATAGTTCTAGTCTCAATCAAAATACAACAAAATTTAATTTTACTCCTGAGCAAATTTCTTCTCCAACAAAAGAACTTAATAAAACAGTGATTGCCGTTATCACTGCTTTTAGTTTCTTAATCATTAGTGGTAGTGTTTGGGGATTTTATAGCTTGATTGAAGAAAAACCAGCTCAAGTTTTTAATAAAATGTTATTGAGCTTAACTCAAATTAATACTTTTGCATATCAAGGATAAGTACAAGTCCAATCTAATAATAGTGCATATGCTGAGAATCACTCAAGTCTCGCTAATATTAATATCAAAGGTCAAACTGATATTATTAATTTTTATAACCCTCAGGGACAATATGTTTTTAATATTAAAACAGAAGGATTTGAATATTCAGGATTAGATGATTTTGAGTTTGATTTAGAACTAAGGTTGATTGAAAAAGAGCTTTTTATAAAAATTAAAACTGATTTGAACTTATATGGATTTTTAGACTTGAATGAATTTTCTGATCAGTGGTATAAAATTGATTTTGATTATCTGCAAGATGAATTATTGGCTCAAGAAACTAATATTACTCCAGCCCAATTGCAAATAATTGAACAATTACTTACCCAAGCTGATATTTTAAAAACTATTGAAAAAATAGCAAGTGAAAAAGTTGATGGTGTTAATACTAATCATTATAAATTTACGATTGATGAGCAAAAGTTATTTCAATTAATAACAAATTTGATTGAAGTGATGGCTGATAGAGAAATAGAAGAGTATGAATATGATAGTATGCAGGAAGTTCGTGAAGAAATAATGGAGTATTATAATGGTGAGATAAGCGCAGAAATTTGGATTGGTAAAAAAGATTATTTACCTTATAAATTTGTAATGAATAATGAGTTTAAAGATGGTCTTGATGAAATTAATATATCAACGATGTTACCAGTCAAAAACTATAATCAATCAGTACAAATAGAAACACCTTCTCCAGTCAAAAGTCTTGAAGAATTGATTGAAAGTTATTATAGTGTGCCATCATTTGATCAATATAATATCGATAGTATTAATAAAGTGGTAAATTTATCTTGTAATGACGATTATAGTTTAACTTTAGATTATAATAACCCAGTTTATAATGGTGGTTCTCCATCAGTGATGGTTCGGGGGGATAGTAGCCGAGAAACCTTTGGTGTATTATTCGTTCCCTACTTAAAACCACAGACGATAGTCTGTGGATGAAGTGAGCCCGAGTT